>DFBP01000057.1 GCA_002366685.1 Rhodobacterales bacterium UBA3077
CCGATATTTATCGCCCCGGCGGTCACTTCCTCCAGCCCGGCTATGCAATTCAGCAGGGTCGATTTTCCGCATCCTGATGGCCCGACCAGCACCAGAAAATCGCCCGGCTGAATGGCGACGTTGATATCTTTCAACACCTCCGTTGCTCCGTAATTCTTGTATAGGTTCTCGATCGACAAAATGGGCTTGCTCATGATTTATCCTTTCACGGAACCAGCGGTCAAACCGCGGATAAAGTATTTTCCTGCCACCACATAGACAAGCAATGTCGGCAAGGCTGCGATGATGGCGGCTGCCATATCGACATTATATTCCTTAACTCCGGTGGTGGAGTTCACGATATTATTGAGCGCCACGGTGATCGGCTGCGTACCCGCTTGCGAAAACGAAACCCCAAACAGGAAGTCATTCCAGATCTGGGTAAATTGCCAAATAACCGTCACCACTACTATGGGTGCAGAGAGTGGCACAAAGATGCTCCAGAATATCCGGAAGAACCCGGCCCCGTCCACCTTGGCGGCTTTGACGAGTTCAACCGGAATCGTAATGTAATAGTTCCGGAAAAACAGCGTGGTAAAGCCGAGCCCGTAGATCACGTGCACAAAGATCAACCCGCTGATTGTGCCGGCAATTTTCATTTTACCGAGCATAATTGCCATCGGCAGCAAGATCACCTGAAACGGAATGAAGCAGCCAAAAAGCAACAGGGCAAAAATCATGTTTGAGCCTTTGAAATGCCATTGCGATATCACGTAGCCGTTCATTGCCCCGAGGAAGGTCGAGATCAAAACCGCAGGCACGGCAATCAGCACCGAGTTCCAGAAATAGGGCCGCAACCCTTCGCATTGCACCCCCGTGCAAGCGCCAGACCACGCCTTGCCCCAAGCCGAGAAATCTACGTCGCGCGGCAGGCCTAGCAGGCTCCCCGTGCGGATTTCATCCAGGCTTTTGAGCGAGGTCACCAGCATCACGAACAGTGGCATAAGGTAATATAGCGCAAACAGGATGAGCATGGCATATAGCCCGGCCCTCAGCAGTGCATTTTTGAAATCACCTGTGCGTTGGGTTGATGTATCAGTCACGGCGCGTCCTCAATTCTGAATAAAGATAAGGCACAATGATCGCGACCACGACCATCATCATCACTGTGGCCGATGAGGCGGCCTGCCCCAGATCACCACGCGAAAACGCCATCGCATACATGTAGGTTGCCGGCAGGTCCGTCGCATAACCCGGCCCACCGCCGGTGAGCGCGATCACAAGGTCAAAGCTCTTGATCGCCAGATGCGACAGCACAATAAGCGCTGACATAAAAATCGGGGCCATAGAGGGAATGATGATTGAGCGGTAAATCCGGGCGGTGGAAACACCGTCCACCATCGCGGCGCGGATGATTTCTTCATCAACCGAGCGCAAGCCAGCCAGAAACAGCGCCATCACAAATCCGCTTGATTGCCAGACTCCAGCGATAACCACAGTGTATATCGCCATATCCGGGTCGGTCAGCCAGTCGAATTCAAAGCTCTCCCAGCCCATGTCTTTCACCACGGCTTCAATCCCGAGCCCGGGGTTCAGAATCCATTTCCACGCGGTGCCCGTTACGATAAAGCTCAGTGCCATCGGGTAAAGATAGATCGTGCGTAAAGCACCCTCGGTGCGGATTTTCTGGTCCAGCAAGATCGCCAGCAGCAGCCCGAGAATCATGGCAATGCCAATAAACAGGATCCCGAATATCGCGAGATTGGTGATCGCTACCTCCCAGCGCGGGGACTCAAAGAGCCTCTCATACTGGATAACGCCTTCGATCTCGTACTTTGGTAGCAGCCGCGAGCGGGTGAATGACACATAGGCCGTCCAAGCAATGAACCCGTATACAAATAACAGGACCGCAAAGAACGAAGGTGCCAAGACCATCTTCGGCATATGCCGTTGAAGCCATTCCATCAGGATCATTCCTAAAAAAGAGAGGAGGGGGCAGGAAGCCCCGCGCACATGTAGCGCGCAGGGCCATGTTTTTATGCCACTTTTACATGGAGTTTTTCACGGCGGTTGCCAGTGCGGCAACGGCATCAGCGGAGCTCATGTCCGAGTTGAAAAACGCAGTAACCGTATCCGTGATCGCACCAGCCTGTGCGCCACGAAGCGCCATGCCGTGTGCGTAAGACGGCATCAGAGAGCCGTTGCCGGAAGCTACGTCCATGTCATAGCCGGAGCGGCGGGCACAATAGTCGAAGCTATCGAGCGCAACATCAAGCCGTGCAGGGATCGAACCTTTGTTGAGGTTGAAAACTTCTTGGAAGTTCTCGCCCATAATCAGCTCGGCCAGCAGGTTTTGCCCGGCAATTTTGTCGTCACCCTCAACAGAGAACATTGCGAAGCTGTCCACATTATAGAGGTAGCCGCCACCTGGTGTCGGCGCGCAGAGGAAGTCTTTGCCCGGCTCAAGGCCCGCAGCCATAAACTCGCCTTTGGCCCAGTCACCCATGATCTGGAAAGCGGCTTCGCCGTTCATCACCATGGCGGTGGCAAGGTTCCAGTCACGGCCCGAGAAGTCGTCATCCACAAAGCCGCGCAGGGTGCGGAGCTGGTCAAAAACGGCAACCATAGTGTCCGAAGTTAGCGTTGCTTCATCAAGATCAACAAAAGCGGCTTGGAAGAATTCCGCGCCCCCAAGGCCAACAGCGATGGATTCAAACATAGTGGCGTCCTGCCAGGCTTGGCCACCATGCGCCAACGGGGTGATCCCCATGCCTTGCAGTTTCTCAGCCGCCGCGTTGAACTCAGCCCACGTGGTGGGCATCTCTAGGCCGGCATCAGCCAGCACCTGGGCGTTGCCCCACATCCAGTTCACACGGTGTACGTTCACCGGTGCGGCGCAATATTCGCCGTCGCACTTCATGTGGTCCGCAATGGCGGTTGGCAGCAGTTCGTCCCAGTTCTGCTCTACGCCCACGGCGTTGATGTTCGCCAACACGCCCTCTTCATACCATTCCTGAATGGCAGGACCTTTAAGCTGAACCGCAGTCGGCGCATTGCCCGAAAGCACACGCGCACGCAGCGCGGTCATCGCGGCATCACCGCCACCGCCAGCTACGGGCATATCTGTCCATGTGCCGCCACGTCCGGCAAATTCTTCCATCAGCACAGCGACCGATTTGGCCTCGCCGCCGGATGTCCACCAATGCAGCACTTCGGCTTGAGGTTCGGCCCATACCGCGCCCGCTGTCAAGGCAACCGTGGCTGCCAGAATTGTCTTTTTCAACATCATATTTCCTCCCAGAAAGGTGAATACCATCCGGATACCTACCGGACTACCCCTATCAGAGCCCGCACCAACCTCTTGCGCAAGCCCCCGAAACCCGCCCTTTTTCGCTTTCTTTACGCATTTGTTACCTTCTGTTACAAAACAGTTCAAATTTGCACCGAATTGCGCATAACCTGGCGAAAAAGCGGAGCCACTATGACAATACCCACTCTTCTGGTTGTTGATGACGACCCCGAGTTGCGCGAAATGCTGAAGGATTTCCTGACCAGCCACGGGCTCGCGGTCTACGGGGCAGCCAATCGCCATGAAGTCGAGCAGGTAGTGGCAGCCCACCGGCTTGACCTGATCTTGCTGGATGTCATGCTCGGCTCAGAGAGCGGCATGGACATCTGCACGAAACTGCGCCACTCGAATGCTGTGCCGATCATTATGATGTCAGCGCTTTCGACCGATCAGTACCGCATGCAAGGCTATGCCGCAGGGGCCGATGACTATATCGCAAAACCGTTTAACCCGGAGTTGTTGCTGGCTCGAATTCGCGCGGTGCTCGGGCGCACCCGCAGGGCGGCCTCGCTCAGTTATCGGCGTGGTTCACATGTTTACCGATTTGGCCCTTGGCGGTTTGACTCGCGCCTCAGCAGCCTCACCCATGGGGGCGGCGCAGAAACGATGCTCTCAAAACGTGAAATCGCCCTGCTCAACATCCTGCTGGCCAACCCCGGTCTCGCCCTGACCAGAGAAGAAATTGCCGCCGCGCTGGACGATGAAACGCCTATCGAATCCCGTGCCCTGGATGTGGCCGTGGGCCGCCTGCGCACCAAAATCGAGGCTGATGCGAAGGCTCCCGAGATTATCAAAACCGTGCGCGGAACGGGTTATATGCTGGCCATCGAAGTTAAAGCCCAATGATCCTCAGCCTTCGTCGACAAATACTGATTGTGCTTTTTCTCGCAGCATTTGCGGGGGCGCTCATTGCGGGCGCTTGGTATCGCGGCCAGCTCGACTGGGAGCGCCACTTGGGCCAAAATTTCACAGCGGGTGTCACTGCCTATAGCCTGCTCGCCGGCGCTTCGCCCGAGGGCATGCCCTTTGCGGTTTCAACTGTTTTACCCGAGCAAATCGAGACCGCAGACAACGCGGTTCGTCTGCGGTTCCCTGATACGGTTGGCCGGAGCTATGAGACATCTCTTTCAATCGAGCATGCCAGCATCCGGATATTCTCGGATAAAATGCAATATCAGCTGCGTGAGGTCAAAGGCGCACCACCTGTTCAACTCGGCCAGCTATTTCGCTCAATCGCAACCTATTGCGGCGACCCAGTTCTGTTTTTACACACCCCGCAAGGCTGGCTCCAGATTGAAGCGCCCCAGCTCTGGAGCTGCACGGCGGCCCCGGCTGACTGGCGCACCCCGATTCTGGTCGTGGCTCTGATCCTGTTTGCCACGGTCACCACCTATGGTCTGGCCCTGCCTGATCATCTCAAAACCCTCGCCAAAGCCATTTCACGGCGCGCGGCTGACGGTCGTACCACGCCGCTCCCAGCCAAAGGCCCGCGGGAGTTGCGCGGCATTGCGGCCGCGATCAACCAGTTTTTTGACCGCGAAAACCAGCGCCACAGCCGCCGCGCGGCCTTGCTCTCCGGCATTTCCCACGATCTCGGCACACCCACGACGCGGCTGAAGCTGCGCACAGCCTTGATTAGCAATCAGGAGCTTCGTGAAAAGCTGGATAAAGACATTGACCAGATGACCTCGATGATCGACAGCGTGCTAGCCTATACCCGCAACGAAATGGATGTTGAAGAGACCCGGAAAATCCCGATCTATAGCCTGTTGGAAGCGGTTACGCATGACTATGCCGACCTTGATCAACCCGTCCACCTTGCGCCCTATAATCCACCGGCAATTCCCTGGTCCAAAACGGTGTTTTCGTCACAAATTCGAACGGCCAAAGTGCCGCACACGGCGGAACCTTTGCTTTGTGGCTGTCGGCCCAACGCCATCCGGCGTGCGCTCACGAATCTGATCGAAAATGCTTTAAAATATGGAAAATCTGCCACGCTTAGCGTTTCAGCCACGGCAGCGACCGTTACGATTTTTGTACAAGATGAAGGCACCGCTGCCCTCGATTTCACCCGTCTGGTCGACCCTTTCCAGCGCGGCAACAACGCCGCCCACCACAAGGGCACCGGACTGGGCCTAACGATTGTCGAGAGCATTGCCACCAGCCATGGTGGCACACTGTCATTCTCACACAGCCCAAACGGGACCATTGCAGAATTAACATTGGCGCGGTAACGCTTACCTGCAAACCACCAATAATGGTATNNCTAGTATTTTGGTGCACTTCGACAGAGAAAAGTCGAACGCATTATTTGAAGAATTAGCTGATTGGAACGAAGTATTAAAGCATAGCGAGGCTGACCTACGGGGGCCGAATCTATGAAGCGCCCTATAGAACAAACAGGGGCGCGCATCCCTCCATTCTCATTGCGTTTAACTTTTGAAGAACGCAGCCGCCTTGAGCGGAATGCGGGAAATATGCCCCTTGGGTCATATATAAAATCGCTTCTTTTTGCGGAAGATGCCGCAAAATACCGAAAACGTCGTCGTGCTGCGGAACCTGATGAAAAACTCCTCGCCGAGGTTTTGGCCTGCATCGGCGCGAGCCGCATTGCCAACAACCTCAACCAACTTGCAAAGGCGGCAAATACAGGATCGTTGTTTTGTGACGACGATACAAAACGAGACATCAATCGCGCTTGTACCGATGTGCAGGCGATGCGCGAACTTCTTCTTCGTGCCTTAGGCGTCGAAACCAACGGCCTTGGTGTTGTCTCCGAGA
>DFBP01000225.1:0-1541 GCA_002366685.1 Rhodobacterales bacterium UBA3077
GGTCGGGAGTGCTGTTTTAATGGCGCCAATCGCCTATTGGTCCGACGGAGTGCCTGACCTTACCCTTGGTCTTAGCGTTTGGGCCGCCTTGCTATCGTTGGCGGTATTGTCGACGGCAATCGCTTACCTTCTCTATTTCGCGATTCTGGTTCGAGCCGGGTCTGCGAACTTGATGCTGGTCACACTCCTTATACCCCCATTTGCAATTGCGCTGGGAGTTGTCTTTTTGGGGGAGCAACTAAGTGTTGAAGCATGGCTTGGGTTTGCGATTATTGCCGTTGGTCTGGCAATTACAGACGGGCGCGTTTTGAAGTATCTCCAAAAGCGGATAAAATGAGCGGACAACGCGGTCTGCGCCCGTCCTTGATCGGCGAATGAAAAACCAGCGCTTTAAGCGACATATCCGGCTGACATAATAAAGAACATGCCAATATGGCCGGGGCTGTGAAAATCGCCTGCGGAGGCCTTTCTTTCGTTGTAACCCGCCAAATTATTAGGATACTTGGAGCGATAGTGTTTGCGCCGGTAGTCAACCGGATTTTGAAGCGATAGGTTAGTTAGTAATGAATGGAATTGTAATGCAGTTTACCGTGGCGATCGACGGACCCGCCGCAGCCGGCAAGGGCACCATTGCCCGCGCGGTTGCAAATGAATTTGGCTTTGCCCATCTGGATACAGGATTGCTTTATCGCGCGGTGGGCAGCAAGGCGATGATGCGCGGGCGCGGGGTGATCCTGCCGGAGGTGGCTGTAAAATTTGCACAAGAACTCACCGAAAAAGATCTGGAACGGGAAGATTTGCGCAGCGCAAGGGTAGCGCAGGCGGCCTCGAAAGTGGCCGCATTGCCCGAGGTTAGGGCCGCTTTGCTGGCGTTCCAGAAGGGTTTTGCGAAACGCGAAGGTGGTGCCGTGCTGGACGGGCGGGACATAGGTTCGGTGATCTGCCCGGGAGCCGATGTAAAGCTATATGTTACCGCTTCGGACGAGGTGCGTGCAGAGCGGCGTTTTGCGGAGTTAAAAATAAAACAACCCGATGCCAAGCTGGAAACTGTGATGATGGATCTAAAGCAGCGTGACCTTCGCGATGCAAGCCGCGATGTTGCGCCGATGTGTGCGGCGGCAGATGCCCTGCTGCTGGACACAACACATATGACCATTGATGCGGCGATAGAGGCGGCGATTGAAACGGTAAACAAGGCAAGGCAAGCGAATGCAAACTAGAAAAATCGGGAAAAACGGACCCTTGAGTTCGGCGATCGGGATCGGCGCTATGTCTTTCTCGAATTTTTACGGGCCAACAGATGAAGCCGCCAGCCATGCGATACTGGATGAGGCGATGGCGCTGGGCGTGACGCATATAGATACATCCAATGTATATGGCATGGGCGAATCCGAGCGGGCCATTGGCGCGTATCTGGAAGCGCGCGGGCAGGCCGCGAAAGACCATTTCAACATCGCCACCAAAGCCGCGATAACTTCTGATCCGGAGGACGGGCGCCGGTATTTTGATAACTCGCTGGCGCATTTGGAAGCGGAACTGGA
>DFBP01000225.1:1588-3114 GCA_002366685.1 Rhodobacterales bacterium UBA3077
CAATTGAGGCGGTGACGGAGAACCTTGCCGAGCTGGTGCGGAAGGGCAAAACCCGCAGCTTCGGGTTTTCGGAAATTGCGCCCTCAAGCCTGCGGCGCGCCAATGCCGTGCATCCTGTTGCAGCCGTGCAGTCGGAATATTCGCTTTCGACCCGCTCGCCGGAACTGGGGCTGGAACAAACCTGTGCTGAAATCGGCACCGCGCTGGTCGCCTTTTCACCCGTCGGGCGGAGCCTTCTCACTGATAATCCACTTCGCCCCGAGGACATCAAGAACCTGCCTTTTCTGGCGAGCAACCCGAGGTTTATGCAGCCAAACTTTTCGGCTAATCTGGAAATAACAGATGGCTTTAGAAAGCTGGCGGCGGAAATGGAACTGCCTGCGGCCGGATTGGCGATTGCCTGGTTGTTGCACAAAGGGCCGCATATCCTCCCGATCCCGGGAACCCGCTCTGTGGCCCACTTCAGGGAATTGGTGAAAGGGGCGGAGATTACCCTTTCAGCTGATGATCTGGCCGCGATTGACAGGGTATTGCCCATTGGCTGGGCGCATGGAGATCGCTATTCAGCAGGACAGTGGGTTGGGCCGGAGCGGTATTGCTAAGCTGTTGCGCCCCTGCGCGCGGTTAAAGATGCGCTCTTGCTAGACACGCCGGAATTGTCTATAGACGCGGCTGTCGCCGAGGCGGTGATCCATGCTGAATAGCGATTCGCGAAGATATAGTCCTGCGCGGGCGCTTTTTGCCATTTTCACTGCCTCAGACCCGTAACCTAAAGACCGGCGGAACCAACCGCTCGGCCCGTAAAAACACTATTGGAGACTATATTTATGGCTACTTCCGCATCCATGGAAGACTTCGAAGCCCTTCTAAACGAGAGCTTTGAACTTGAAACCCCTGACGAGGGATCTGTCGTCAAAGGCACAGTTATCGCAATTGAAGCTGGCCAAGCTATCATCGACATCGGCTACAAAATGGAAGGCCGTGTTGAGCTGAAAGAATTTGCCGAGCCCGGCCAAGCCCCCGAAGTTGAAGTTGGCGACGAAGTCGAGGTGTTCCTCGAACGCGTTGAGAACGCCCGTGGCGAAGCGGCGATCAGCCGTGAAAAAGCCCGCCGTGAGGAAGCTTGGGACCGGCTCGAAAAAGCCTACGAAAAAGAAGAGCGCGTTGAAGGGGCCATGTTTGGCCGCGTCAAAGGCGGCTTCACGGTTGATCTGGGCGGCGCGGTTGCGTTCCTTCCCGGCTCTCAGGTTGATGTGCGCCCCGTGCGCGATGCCGGCCCGCTGATGGGCCTTGCCCAGCCGTTCCAGATTCTCAAAATGGACCGCCGTCGTGGCAACATCGTTGTTTCCCGCCGCGCTATCCTTGAAGAATCCCGTGCTGAACAGCGCGCTGAAATCGTTGGCAAGCTCGCTGAAGGCGACACGGTTGACGGTGTGGTCAAAAACATCACCGATTACGGTGCATTTGTGGACCTTGGCGGCGTAGACGGATTGCTCCACGTAACCGACATGGCATGGCGCCGTGTG
>DFBP01000254.1:0-3799 GCA_002366685.1 Rhodobacterales bacterium UBA3077
TTTGCGAGCTTGACGGCACTGTCGATGATGGTCGGGCCCATTGTTATGTCTAGCGTGTTTCAGGCTTTCACCCGGCCTGATGCAGCGCTGTATCTTCCGGCGACACCCTTCGTAGCCGCCGCTGCCTTGATGGCCGTGACATTATTCATTTTCGATGTGCCAATGATCCGGGCGGAGTTTGTGAAACCAAACCAAGATGAGGACGAAGAGGGTGCGGGAAAGGAAGCGTCCTCCAAAAATGGGAGCGCGCGTTCATAGTGGCTGGTTCTGTGAAATGAGATTGCGCTTTGCGCGATCAAAACAAGTCACGTAAACGCACACCCGCCACACGAGCTGCACACCAGCAGACTTGGTCATTTTAATATCCGAGAAGCGGCCATTCGTGTCAGGCGCAGCATCGGTCAGATTGGGCTCGGAACTGCCATTGGGTATCATTTGGCTGAGCTATCGAATGTTAGCAAGTCAAGGTCCGCTTAGAGCCCTTCTGCGACATTCACCCATATCTAAGTGTCGGCAGAAACAGCCCAGTCATCTAGAAAAACCTTCAGCGCCTCCCAATCGGTATATTCTTTGTTTTGTTTTGAATCCACTTCCGCCTCTCGCTTCGCCGCTATCCAGCGCATCGCCAGACTTTTAAAATAATCGTATTCTTCAAACCGAAGCGCCCCAGCCACATGTTCTACATGGTCCGGGTTCCATCCAGTCTCTTCAGTAAAATTGGATAAGCAATCGTGAAGACCGCCCCAGTCACTTTCGTTAGAACCTGCGGCCGAAAGAGAGACAGACAGAAAGGCCGTTTTCATTCCGTTAAGTGCCGCACTATTCTTTCTTGCAAACTCTGACAGGGCGGACTGGAACTTCCCCATATGAATCGATCCTGCAAGAAGCGCGGCATCGAACCTACTCAGTTCAGCATCTGGGTCTTCACTTTCGGCGACATGGATCAGCTCAATAGAATGGCCAATATCTACTAAATAGTCCGCAACAAAGCGGCTGACTTTGCGAGTTTGTCCATCCGTCGTACCATAAATTATCAGAATTTTCATAGAGTCCCTCGCTTTCATTTAGATGCTCAACAAACGCGTTTAATGTAGAGCAAATTCATTGATAAGTATCCAAACAACAATCCATCTTGCCGATGTTGTAGCGGTAGAACAAGTATAAATTTTTAAACTGGATCAGCAAATGGGGGCTGATCATGACGACGGAAACGGCGAGCATTATAAATCAGCTAGAAAAGCCGCTGCAGAATTTACACGGGAAGCTGTTTCCTCATCCTCCTCCACATCTTTTCCTAAATAGACTGGGTCTCCGGTGGCTTCCATTATTTCACCTTGATCGTTGAACAGAAGGTTCAATTCTCCCAAGTATTTGCCATAGGCGAAAACCTGAACAATCGCAGTTCCATTCACCATTGTGGGATACGGGCCTTCCGCATCTGTCGAGTTGTTAAGTAAGTGAGTATGGCTGTGCCCACCGACAATTACGTCTACACCATTCGTTTCTGTCGCCAGTTGTTTATCTACGCTGTATCCTAAATGGGACAACAGAATGATTTTGTTAATTCCGGACGTTTCCAGTCGGTTAACTTCTGCTTGAACAGCACCAACAGGATCAGTAAAAATTAGATCAGGACCGGGATTGGACCAATCGTACATATTTTGCTTTGTTACGCCAATTATTCCAAGTTGCTCTCCACCCCGAACAACAATGATCGATTTCAACAGTTTCTCGGTCAAGCTCGGAACGTTCACGGTTTCAACATTTGCGATCAGTATTGGAAACTCGGTTGCGTCCAAGATTTCAGTGAAAACACCAATACCTTCGTCAAACTCATGATTGCCGGCGACCATCGCGTCATAGCTCAATCGGTTCATCATCTCGGCAGTAAACGATCCTCGAAAATACCAGAAAAACTTTGATCCGGTGAACGCATCCCCGGCATCAACAAGAATTGAGTTTTCCGACCGTGCTCGAGAATCCGAAATAGCTGTCGCCAACCGAGCCGCGCCACCGTAACACTGCCCTTCTGAATTTTCCTCAGGTGTACAGGAATTGCTATTTTCCGTTCGTGGTTCGAATTGCCCATGCAAGTCATTTGTATGGATAATAGTGAGATTGTACTCTGCCACTGCGAATCCGGCGGACAGGAAATAGGTTAGAGTGAATGCGATAATCTTCCAGAACATCGAACTATCTTACTTTCGTCATTTTAAAACCATACACTCACCCTTCAGAGTCGATGGGTCAAGAGTCTCTGTGAACATGGTGTTCGTCGTCAGGGTTTATGGCATCAAAGGTGGCTTAAACTAGGCAGGTGCCAAGCTTAAGCCGAGAGTTCGTTGCCAATGCTTGGCAGTGGTCTTCTTTCATTCGACGGCAGCGGCGGTATGAATAGCTGCGATAAAAGCTGCGGCGGCATGTTTCGAAACGGCGATGAGGTTTTTTTTACAAACGGTTTTTGATAGCAGCAAAAAACCTAGGTTTAAACAGCGCTACTACAATTTGTTTGGAAACTTCCGATAAAGGGAAATGGCATGCAGGGTCGGTGTTGCAGCATCGATTTGCTTAACCCACCTTCAGCCCTAGGAAGCTTGGCAAGCTCCAACATGTTAGCCCGATAGCTGGCTGCATCCCCCACTTTGATTATTTCGAAGGGCTTGCCATCAAAAAAGTTTTCAAAATGCCGGATGGCCGCGAGATGCGCATCGACTGTTTTGTCGTCATATCGACCCGCATACAATAGCCATTTGTGAAGGATGCAATCATTGTGCGTGTGCCATTTATCTGGATCTTGTGCTGAATTCTTCCCAATACCGGCGGGGTCTGGCCCTTTTCCTTCGTGTGGGGACGCAAGGCTGGTATTGGTAATGCGCGCATTATTGATGTTGTCGCATTCCGTCTTACCTAGGAACTTAAATAAGTGCGCATTGCAGTCGGTGCAGCAAGATTTACCTGAAATTGCGCCGTTTTTCGTGGGCTCGAAAACGATGCTGTTCGGATCTGGAAAGACGGCTGAGCCACAACCGAGGCATTTGAACTCACCATTGCGAAGTTGAAAGCGGTTGCGCGACTTGCGCTCTTTCTGAAATCTCTTGAGCTCTGCACCCCGAAATATCTGCGGGCCAGCCTCCTCTGAAGGTCGAAGCTCTGATCCGACCCAATTTGAAACAGTATTCCGACATACGTTAAAGAGAACCATGACTTCAGAAACTGAGTATACACGGTGAGTTTTAGGGCGGACCTTCGCGTAGGAGCGGCTCATTTCGCCTCCTCCTTATGCGATTCCACCCCTAAACTTGTTATAAAAGATCGGATTTCGATCAACCGCCAACGGCTAGCGCCCGGTGATATCTGAACTGGTTTGGGAAAGTGATCATTTGAGCGTGCCCAGCGCCAAACGGTCTGTCGTGATACGCTGAACAGATCGGCGACAGCGCGATCCGTGAGCAATCTATCCCCCACCAGATCATCCTGTAGCGTATCGTACAGAGGGATAAGCTTAGAAGGCGTGTCAGCAGAGCGTTCTGGCTTACGTGACGCATCATTATTGAGTGCAGCAGCGTGGGAAAACAAGTCTGCGCTACGGTTCTGGGGAGGGAGAGAAGATGACATGCGTAAACCCTTTCAAAGGTTCCACGACACATCATGCGCCTAAAGGAAGAATTTGTATGGTTGTCGTCAATTGACGAAACCAATTGTTAAGTATTGCGCCTATTTGACACTCAATGCGCGCGCTACGTCAATAACAAAATATCGTAAAAATGTAATGTGGGTCTAAATGTGGGCCTGGTAATGG
>DFBP01000254.1:3914-7788 GCA_002366685.1 Rhodobacterales bacterium UBA3077
GCGCCTTCGACCACTCGGCCACCTGTCCGTTGCGGGCTTACTACACGGTATTGCGATCGGGATTCAAGCCCCATTTTCATAGCGATTACTTATCACAGTTGCGACAAGATGAAGGGAGTGTGGCTTTCACTGCAATGGCCGGAATAGTTTGTATGGAAACACTAGCTGATAGAAGAATGCCAATTGGAGTACCGGGTGGTTTAAGTCGGGCAAACGAGGCGATAACAATCTATTTTTCGACGATTTTCTCGCCAAAACCACGTTTTTCATTGGCGGCAAAGTCGCGACGGTTTCGAGGTCTATTGGCGGAATGAAAATGGCGAGGCCGGCCATCGCTTTCAAAGTAAAAGTATTTTTTTCTGTGTTTGACCGAAATTGCAGGTGGTTGAAATGAGATTTGGGCTGTGAAAGATAGCGTTGATTTCGCATTGGGGAAACGGCATTCTAATTATATTAGTCCACCAAGAACACATTCATCCGCCGGTTTATGCGGCCCTTTTTTTCCATCTTTCCAAGGCGCAACCGTCCGATCTCACCTGTGCTGCGAACATGTGTGCCCCCGCAAGGTTGTAAATCTACCTGCTCGGTATCACCAATACGAACCAACCGGATGCGCCCTGCCCCACGTGGGGGTTGCACCGACATGGTTTTAACCAATCCCGGGTTCGCATCCAGCTCGGCTTCCGAGATCCATTGTTCGCTCACCGGGTGATCGGCAGCGACCAACGCATTCAGGGCGTCTTCGACCGCTTGCTTGTCTTCCAGCGGTTCTGGCATGGCAAAATCAAGCCGGGCTTTTTCGGCTCGTATCTGCCCACCGGTCACCGGTAAAGGGACAGCGACTGAGAGCAGGTGTAGCCCTGTATGCAGTCGCATCATGCGGTGGCGGGCCTCCCAGTCCAACACCTGATGAACTGCGCTCCCTATGGCAGGGAGCTTGGACCCTTCTGCAGGCACCAGAACAATATCGCTATTTTCCCCTTTGACCGTTGAGACAATTTCCAAATCGTCGAGTTGGCCTGTGTCCCCCATCTGGCCGCCGCCAGTCGGGTAAAAAATCGAACGGTCAAGCACAATGCCGCCTTGCGCAGTATGGGCAACAACTTTAGCGTCTGTTTCCTTCAAATATGCATCATCTGCAAATAGCTTTTGGGTCATTTTGCTTCCTTGGGTGGGTGCATAGCCTCCCGCAGGGCGCTGCCAATCTCGTCAATATTGCGCAAAGTCACGTCGTTTTGGGTAAACGGAATTTCGATACCCTCCTCGGCAAAGCGCTTGGCAATCGCAAAATTGATATCGGATCGCGCCGAGAGCATCTTGTTCACATCTCTCAAGAATATCCGCACTTCGAAATCCAGCGAACTGGCGCCGAAATTGCGAAACACCACGGAAGGCGCTGGATAAAGCAACGCTTGCGAGTGCGACGCCGCAATCTCTTCCAAAATTGTGCGTACTTTTTCGGGGTCCGTGCCATAGGCCACGCCTACGTTTACACGCAAACGGCCTGTCAGGTCTGGCGCTGTCCAGTTTTTTACCGCACCCGCGATCAGGTCAGAATTGGGCACGATCACCGCGCACCGGTCAAAAGTATCGATCAGCGTGGCGCGGACCGAGATTTTTCGGACGGTGCCTTCAACTCCACCCGCCTCAATCCAGTCGCCTTCTTTGATCGGGCGCTCGATCAAAAGGATGATACCGGATACAAAATTGGAGACAACGTTTTGGAGACCAAAACCAATCCCGACCGAGAGCGCACCAGCGACAATTGCCAGGCCGGATATATCTAGCCCTGTCGCGGATATCGCTGCGAGCGCGGCCAAGAATATCCCGACATAGCCAATGCCGGCCAGCATCGCGTTGCGCGCACCGGCGTCAATTTTGGTGCGGGGCAGCACCGACGTACGCACGGTCTTTTGGACCAATCTCGTAACGGTATAACCAATACCAAAAACCAACATAAATACCAGAAGATCGGTGAGCGAAAAGCGGCTATCGCCGATCGAAATACCGGCATTCAACCATTCCCATAAGAGTTGCAAGTCGCTAGGGCTCGCCCCCCAGAGCAACGCCAGCACGGGAATAGCCGCAAGGATCATCACAAATGCGATAAAGATCGGCAGCAGACGCGCAGAATCGTTTCGGATACCTCTGTGGTTTTTGCCGTCAAGCCAGCGCTCGAAGAACGCACGAACAAAATCAAAAAGCACAAGCAATGCCGCCAGAAACCCAACCGTTGCGATCGTTGGAAAGGTTAGGAACCTACCAGCTGCGTAATAGCCAAGCCCTGCCAATATCGGCGCTGAAAGCGATGTCAGAAACAGCGCCTGCGCTATGAGCGCAGCGAAATTATGGGCAGCCGGTTCTGGCGTATCTTCGGGAGATTCCGGTTTGCTGCGCGTTATTCGCGCCAAATTAAATAAGGCAATAGATGCCACGGCCACAAGCGGGAATAGGAGAACCGCCCGACTTTCCATCGAAAAATTACCCTGCTCGGCCATAGCATCAAAAAGCACAGCCAAGGCATATACGACCCCCAAGGTGACACTGATTTTCCGTCCGGTTGCCGGGTCGCTTACGCCGATTACATCCGCAGATACACTTTTGCTGCCAAACATAGACCGCCCCAGCCAAGGGGCGGCGATTAAGGCGAAGGCGATGATTGGCATAGCGTCGAGTATGGCCAAGCCCCGCAACCCCAAAATGTCGGCTGACCCAATCGCAAAGATTAGCGCAAATGCCCCAAGTCCAGGTGCCAGCAACCGCGAAAGGTTCACGAGCGCGACCCGCCATGCGGACGCCTCTTCTCCGGCTTGGAGCACTATGGTAACCAACCCGGCGATCCTCGCGCGCAACCAAAGCAACATCCACAAGCCAAGCACAGCAATGAACAATGCCAACGGTGCTTTTTGCATAAGCTGCTGTCGGCTGGTATCGTTTTCAAGAATACCCTGAATTTCCCGCCATATTCCTACCGAATATTGGCTCACATCGCTAAGCGCACGGTTCCAGATCGCGGGGTTCAGCGGGACAGGCCCGCGCTCTACCAGCTCTTCCGAGAACCGTTCGCGAATGAGGGTGTTAATGTCATTAATCAACCCGTCCAGCCGTTGAAACGCTTCTTGCGATACCGCACGCGGCACGTTGGCGAGTGCGATTTCTCCCAATAATTCAGTGCGGCGGGCCGCTAGCTCGGGAGCCTCATTGATGCCTTCTTCGGGCGCTGGCCCCAATGCCTCGAGCTGTGCTTGCAAGGAATCGACCCGCTTTTGGGCCTCCTGCTCAACCGCTTCCGCCTCCGAGCGTTGTGCTACAAGCGTAACCCGCAGATTTTCTAGTGCCGGAGTCGATGCCAGTTTATTTTGTAAAATTTCCTCGGCCCGTACCGCTGTCGCGGCCCAATGGCTGGGCAAACTCGGGTCGAGGGCTTCTTGCGCCTGAACCGGCTGGATAAGCGCAAAAATTGCAAAAAAGATAATAAGTTGCTGGCGTATAAAAGCCATAACAGGCCCCCGAGTTGATTCGAACGCAGGTTATCAGCCTATACGAACATCGGGTAGCGCTTCCTTTTCGCCAGCAAGCCATTCCGGCACCGGTAGCGACTTCTCGCGCAGGAAGTCGGGGTTGAACAATTTGGACTGATAACGCGTTCCGTAATCAGCCAATATGGTCACAATCCTGTGCCCCGGTCCCATCTCTTTGGCCATTCGTATGGCGCCGGCAATGTTTATCCCGCTTGATCCGCCAAGACAAAGCCCCTCATGCGCCAGCAGGTCAAATATTAACGGCAACGCCTCGCTATCGGGGATGTTGTAGGGCATATCCACTTCGAGCCCCTCAAGGTTCTTCGTAATTCTACCCTGCCCGATCCCTTCGG
>DFBP01000254.1:7904-8159 GCA_002366685.1 Rhodobacterales bacterium UBA3077
AATTTTGCCATTCATTTGAGCCCAAATCTCCGGCCCGGTTGTGTCAATATGCGCCTGCCGGTTGGCGACATTGTCAAACTGGTTCGCCCAAATGGCGCCGTTCGGGTCAGTTTTGGCCAAAGCCTCGGCGAGGCGGCCCGAATATCGCACAAAATTATTTGGGTCCTTATAGGGCTTAGCCGGCACTTCCACCAACTCGGCCCCCGCAAGCCGGATCATGTCTTTCTTTTCCTGCGACTGGGTATCGGGGATCAC
>DFBP01000254.1:8208-11527 GCA_002366685.1 Rhodobacterales bacterium UBA3077
TGCCCGGGGTTCATGAACTCGGCTTTGCCATAAATCTCGCAACCGGTGACTTCCGAAGCGGCCTTAAGCCGGATCATCGGTGTATTACCAACAGCAGCGGGTAGGTCATTATACAGTTTCATTATGTAGTTCCTATTGGCGATCAGGTGCACTCTGTAATTATATATTTGAGGCCATTTAGCAAGCCTTCGGCGTGAATTCGCCCAATATCCGGCCAAATTGCTCGCGGTGCAAATCAACATGTTCATTCATGTGATTCCCTGCTAAAACGCAAAAAAGGGTAATCAAGAGGCACAAATGTTACCAAACCGCCGCAATTTTCTTGCCATGACAGGCGCCAGTCTGGGTGTTGCCAGCCTTCCGGCAGGCCCCGCCTCAGCGAGCGCGGCCACGCGCCGGTACAGTGCGGTACTTGGCAACAAGCAGGTGGGTGAAACCTCTCTCCGCCTGAGCCGTAGCGGTGATCGCGTGGATGTAGAAATAGAGGTAACACTCCACCTCAGCATCCTCGGCTTGCTCCGGTTTGACTACCAGCTTTCAAACCGCGAAAGCTGGCGCGGCGGTGTGTTGCAGGAAATGCAATCAACCACCAATAATGACGGGAAAGCCGAACATGTCAGGGCACGCCGCACCGCGCGCGGGCTGGAGATAGACGGGAGCGGCTATCAGGGTGTGGTGAGCGGCAACCCTGCGACCACCAGTTATTTCACCACCGATTTTCTGGAGAGATCCACATGGATCAACACCCAGAACGGAAAAATCATGAACCCGACTATCGGGTTTGCCGGAACCGCCGGCTTTTCAACCAACGAGGGGGATGTCTCCTGTTCAAAATATGTGATCCGCAACGGCGTCAATATCGACCTGTATTACGATGGCAACTTTGAATGGATGGGCAGCAGCTTCAACGTTGTGGGCCGTAGCGCACGCATCGCCATGACAAACCGTGGGGCCTCGCTCAACCGGATCTGGTACGGTTAAGCGCAGCGCACCAACACAGCCTATACTGCTAGGCCAACCACCCTTTACGCCTGGCCAATCTTGCATACCAAACAAAAATCGCGGACACAGCGAAAGGCATGATCATGCCTTCAAATATTTGCCGCGCCCCCGCTCCCGGAACACCAACCGCATGGGCCATCGTGACGATGGTGCCGAGAAACGAAACAACAAACAGATAAAACGCAGCTGATTTCCGGAGCAACATCATTAGCCCGCCCAGCGCCCCCCCAAATACGGATATCGCCATGGCACCCGTCGCCCAGACGGGGCGGCTCTCGGTAACGGCCAGCCACCATTCGGGCATGCCGGCAAGTTTTTCAGCATTCATTTGCATCATATAGTTCGCAATGCCCATCAGGTTCCAGACGAGCGCCACCACGCCAATGAGCCAGAAACTCCAGTGTGCCCTACTTTTGCTTTCTTCGGTCACATTCGCTCCCTCGTCTTCCAGTTTTCCAACTGAACGCATTTGACCCGTCAAAAGTCACTCATTCCCAACGGACCTTGCCTATCTTGAAATCTCAGAGCTTTTAGCGACTCACCGTAATCTGGGTTACATTAATGGACTCGCCCTGAAAACCGGCGGCACAGGATGTCAGGTAAAACTCCCACATCCGCTTGAAGCGATCATCAAAACCCAGCTCGGCAATCGTGTTCCAGCTTTTTTTGAAATCTTCATGCCACAGCCGAAGGGTTTTTGAGTAACTTTGCCCGAACTCGATAGAGTCGGAAACTTTCAATCCGGCATCGGAAATCACCTTTTTAAGCGCCGTTGGGCTTGGAATCATCCCGCCCGGAAAAATATATTTCTGGATGAAATCCACGTTGCGGCGATAGGTTTGCCACATCCCGTCTTCTATAGTAATGACTTGCAGCGTTGCGCGCCCAGCCCCTTTAAGCCGCTCGCGAACCACATCAAAATAAACGGGCCAATAGCGTTCCCCGACCGCTTCGAACATTTCGATCGAGGCGATCCCGTCATAGTGGCCCTTTTCGTCCCTGTAGTCCTGCATCACAATCTCGACACGCTCGTTAAGACCAGCCTCGAAAATCCGTTTCTGCGCGAAATCATGTTGTTCCCGAGAAATCGTCAGCCCCCGTACTTTGGCCCCACGTAGGGTCGCGGCATACTCGGCAAATCCCCCCCAGCCACAGCCAATTTCCAGCAATCTGTCACCCTGCTGTACGCCAATCCCGTCACAGATCGCGGCGTATTTCGCCTTTTGGGCTTCTGCAAGGCTTACCTCCCCCTGAAACAGCGCCGACGAATACGTCATACTTTCATCGAGCCATTGCGAATAGAAATCGTTACCCAGATCATAGTGGTAGCTGATATTCTTCCGCGCTTGCGCCCGGTTGTTGCTGTTCAACCAGTGGCGAAATCGCTCGTAGTTCCGCACCAGCCCCGCGACCTTAAGCGATGGTGTAATTTCGCTGTTGTTCATAAAAATTACGTCGAGCAATGTCTGCAAATCGGGGCTGTCAAACCAGCCTTCGAGGTAGGATTCCGCAAAGCCCATTTTGCCTTCACGCATGATCCGTGCAAACATTTGCACATTATGTATGTCGGCGCGCCCGTGCGGGCCCGGCTCGTGGCCTGTCGCTCTAAATACCCGCCCGTCCGGCAGGGCAAAGTCCATCGAGCCAAACCGAAATTTCGAGATGATCTGAAAAACCGGCGCAAACCAGCGCGGCAAATCCCGCTGGCCTTTGGTACTTAAAAAATACTCCATAACCCTTCCCCCTCGGGAAAGGTTAACAGATTTTGGCAAATTTACAAGACGCGGTCGAGCGCCCCGATCAGTTTGGCAACCTCGGCCTCGTTTGTGTAGTGCACAAAACTGAGGCGCAGGGCACCGTGTTCGGGGTCTACGCCCATCGCTTTTAGCAAGCGCACGGCGTAAAAATCACCGCCGCCAGCCATTATACCCAGCGGTACCAAAGCGTCGGCAAGCGCACCTGCTGGCTTGGCAGCAGACACAGCAACCGTTGGCACCCGACCTTCGGCCTCACGGGGGCCGAGCAAGCGCACATCATTGCGCCCGCGCAAATAATCCAGCAAAGGCGCCAACAACGCGCCTTCATGGCTACGCTGCAATCCCGCCACCGCACGCCCACGCGCCGCTGCATCTGACTCCGCGCCAAAGTGATGCCCGTGCACCGCGTCTATATAATCCGCCATGCCCGCGCTGGCCGCGACCTGCGCATGGTCTGGCCCCGCCGGTGTGAAGCGCTTATACCGCACCCCTTCGTTAAAATAATGACCTTGATTGGGCAAAGCATCGGCCAAGGTGCGGTTGATATACATAATCCCCTG
>DFBP01000254.1:11599-13997 GCA_002366685.1 Rhodobacterales bacterium UBA3077
GGGTTAATTTCTCCAACAATGTTGGAGCAATGCGGAAACGCCACCAGCTTTACTCTGTCATCTAGCAAGTTCGCCAGCGCGGTCGGGTCGAGATGCCCAACCTCGTCCACCTGCCATTCCCGCACCTCGATGCCTCTGTCAGCCAACCGTCGCCACGGGCCGGTGTTGGCTTCGTGGTCTTGGTTGGTCACGACAATCGCGTCACCCTCGCTCAGCATCTGCCCGAAGGCTTGCGATAAAACATAGGTGTTTTGCGTGGTCGAGGGCCCAAAGCTCAGCTCATCCTGCTCGATATTCAATATCGCCGAAAGCCGCCTGCGCGCCTCGTCCATCTCCTCCCCCGCCAAGCGGCTGGCTTCAAATGGATAATAGGGCTGCACCTTGCGTTGATGGTAATAGCGCGTCAGCCGGTCGATCACCGGTTTGCAAGTATAGCTCCCGCCCGCGTTTTCGAAAAACGCTTGCCCCTGCAAGCTTGGCTCCTCAAACGCCGGAAACTGGCTGCGGATGAAATCAGTATCAAGTTTGGGCATAGGGATTCCTTTTCGATAACCAGCCTTGAAACTTGCAAGGACTTTCAGCACACTGAAACCGATAGCGGATAACCCGTCAAGGCCGGAATACAAGGAACACGAATTCCCATGAAACTCACCCTCCTGGGCACCGGCACACCTCGGCCAAGCACCAAACGGCAAGCCACTGCGAACCTCGTGCAGATTGGCGGCGAAATCCTGCTGTTTGACGCGGGTCGCGGGGCTTCCACCCAGCTCGCCGCTGTCGGCCTGCTCCCGCGTGATCTGGATTATATCTTCATCACCCACCACCATTTTGACCACATATCCGATCTGGGTGATCTTCTACTTTCCGCTTGGAACGATGGCCGTACCGCGCCCCTCCGGGTTTTTGGACCCCACGGCACCAAAGACATTGTCGAAACGCTATTCACCCAAATCTACGCACGCGATATCGCTTTTCGCCTCAAGGAGGCAGAGGTTCTTGAAAACTACCCCCTGCCCGATATCCGAGATCTTGTGCAGGTCACCGACATCCCGGCTAGCGCAGGTCACAAATCCAAAAACTGGCAAGTGCGGGCCTACGCCGTAGAGCACGGCCACGCGCTTGGCATGACCCAAGAAGAGTGGCCCTGCTTTGGTTATCGGATCGAGGCAGAAAGGAAAGTACTCGCAATCAGCGGGGATACAATTGACTGCGAAGGCGTCCGCAGCCTCGCGCAAAATGCCGATCTGCTACTACAATGCTGCTACCTCGCCGAAGCCGAGATTGACACAGCCGACAAACGCACCCTCTCGAACCACGTCCTCGCGTCCGCCCCGCAAGCCGCTGCTATCGCCAAAGCCGCCAATGTCGGCAAAATGGTCCTCACGCATCTCGCTCAAAAAAGCGACGCTATGCTCAAGCAAGTTCTCACCGAAGCACGACAAGGGCACAAATGCGAAGTCGTCATTGGGGAAGACCTGATGTCATTCACTATCTGACCGGCTTCCAAATTGCCCAAATATCCTAGGGGTGAATTGGCGAAGCCAAGAGGGGATAAAATCCCCTGCTAGGCGTTCACATCCACTACAACCCGGCCCTTAACCTGCCCCTTCAAAATATCTTTGCCCAAGGCCGGCAGGTCGCTTAGCGTTGCGGGCTGGATCATCGCTTCGAGCTTGTCCATCGGCAAGTCCTTGGCAATGCGCGCCCAGGCCCGCACACGGTTGTCATAGGGTTGCATGACGCTATCAATGCCAAGCAAGTTTACTCCGCGCAGCAAAAACGGAATGACCGTTGTAGGTAGGCCAGCGCCCCCCGCCAGCCCAACCGCCGCGACCGAAGCCCCGTATTTCATCTGCCCAAGCACCCGCGCCAGCATGTCGCCGCCCACGGCATCTACGCATCCCGTCCATGTCTCGGCCTCCAAAGGCCGTTTGGTGGTCTCGTTAATTTCTTCGCGCGCCACAATCTGCGTGGCCCCGAGCGAGCGAAGGTAATCCGCTGCTTCAGGCCGCCCCGTTACGGCTGCCACTTCATAGCCAAGCCCCGCTAAAATCGCTGTCGCCACCGAGCCAACACCGCCCGCGGCCCCCGTCACCAACACAGGCCCATGGCCCGGCTTCAACCCATGGTCTTCCAGAGCCATCACCGCCAGCATTGCCGTAAAACCAGCCGTGCCCACCGCCATGGCTTGCCGTGCGTCCAGCCCTTCCGGCAATGGCACCAGCCAATCCGCATTCACCCGCACCTTTTGGGAGTATCCGCCCCAATGGGCCTCGCCAACGCGCCAACCGGTCAGCACAACTTTGTCGCCCGCCTTATAGCGCGGGTCATCAGACGCCTCGACCGTGCCCGCAAAATCAATCCCCGGCACATGCGGGTATTTCCGCACCAAGCCGCC
>DFBP01000254.1:14106-15413 GCA_002366685.1 Rhodobacterales bacterium UBA3077
CCCTCGTCATTTTTTCTCACAACCAGTGCCTTAAACATAGCGCTCTCCTAAGTATCTTTCATAAAGGGTATATCGGTATCATCGGGCTTGGCGCCCGCCGCTGTCAACATCGCATGCACTTGCCCGCGGTGGTGGGTTTGGTGGTTGAAAAGTTGCACAACCAGCATGGCGCGCGGTTTCGTGATCTCACGACCCATCGCGCCCGAATACCAGCTCAATTCACCAATCAGATCATCTTCCGAGACCCGCCCCGCCCAATCCAGAATCCGTTGGTCGGCAACCTCCCGCGCGGCCTTCAGTTCATCCCAGCTTTGGCCAAATCCAGCGCTATCTGGAATACCCACTTCCGGCGCTTCCCAGCCATCAAACCGGCTCATCCAAATGGTATCGCCCCACAAAAGGTGGCTCAACGTGCCATGGATCGAGTCGAAAAACGCGCCACGGTCTTGCTGGCGCTCGGCCTCGGTCAGCGTGTCCGCAGCGCCATAAATGCTCCGGTTTTGCCACGCATTGTAGCGCGCCATCATATGGATATAACCGGGGGTGATCATTCACCATAGCCCTTTGGCACCGGCAGGTCTGGCAATCCTTCGGCACGCTTCTGCAAGGCCCGTCCGATCACCACACGGCTGATCTCGGTGGTGCCATCGACAATGCGCAGCATCTGGGAAAGACGGCTGAGCCGGTCCATCCCGTATTGCGCCAGCAAGCCGCTGCCGCCCATCACCTGCGTGCAAGTGTTGGCCGCGCGCACGGCCGCATCGGGCACAAACTTTTTCGCGTGCGCCGCCATTAGCGGCCCCTCGGGCGTGCCCAGCGAGTTCGCCGCAGCACGGTAAAGCAGCTTTGAGGCCTCAAGGTCTGTTGCCACATCCCCCAGCATCCACTGGATGCCATCCAGATCAAGGTTCACACCCTTAAACATCTTGCGGTTCTTGGCATAGCTCAGCGCCGTATCCAGCGCAGTTTCAATCAAACCGCAGCACCCCGCGGCAATCGAGGTCCGCGCGATATCAATCGCCATCAGCGCGCCTTGCAGGCCCTGACCAACCGGCAGAATTATATTTTCTTCCGGCACCACCACGTTATCCATAAACATCTCAGCCAGCGGCAGGAAATTGAACGAAGCCGTGTCATAAAGCGGGCCAAAACTCAGCCCCGGCGTATCTTTCGGAATGGCAATCATCGCCATATCCTTGTGCCCCGGCGCATCAGAGGTTTTGACCACGGTCAGATAGACATCTGCCTCCGTTGCCAGCGAGACCCACGCCTTTTTACCGTTAATCGTCCAGTTGCCATCGTCACCG
>DFBP01000073.1:0-1019 GCA_002366685.1 Rhodobacterales bacterium UBA3077
TTGCCCAGTTCCACGCCCCACTGGTCAAACGAGTTGATCCCCCAGATCACACCTTCTACAAACACACGATGTTCGTAGAGCGCGATTAGCTGGCCCAGAACAAAAGGTGTTAGCTTGGGGTATGCCAGCGTAACCGAAGGCCGGTTGCCGGGAAACGCGCGGCAGGGTCTCAGGTTTTTGCTGACCCGTCCCCGCATCAACGCCTCGGACTGCGCCAGACAATTGGCCTTGAGTAGCTCGTGTTGATGAGCCAGTTCTGGCTCATGCCCCTCTGCTGCAATCATAAATTCACACGGGACCACATTGGTACCCTGATGCAGAAGCTGATAAAACGCATGTTGGCCGTTGGTGCCAGCCTGCCCCCAAACGATTGGACCCGTGGGCTGGCTAACGGGCTGTTCGTCAAGCATGACAGATTTGCCGTTACTTTCCATATCGAGCTGTTGCAGATAGGACGGCAAGCGCGAAAGGCGCTGGTCATAGGGCAAGACAGCGCGGGTCCCGTAATCACAAATGTTGCGATGCCAGATACCGGTAAGCGCCAGCATCACGGGCATGTTTTCAACGAGCGGCGCGTTGCGGAAATGCGTGTCCATCGCATAGCCGCCTTTGAGAAATTCCTCGAAGCGTTCCGGCCCGATTGCCAGCATAAGCGGCAGGCCGATCGGGCCCCACATCGAGTAACGCCCACCCACCCAATCGGCAAAGCCAAACACCCGCTCGGCAGGGATACCAAAGGCCGAAGTTTTGTCGAGCGCGGAGGAAATCGCAACCATTTGACTGGCCGCTGCCGGGCCGAGCCAGTTTCGAGCGGTTTCGGCGTTGGTCATCGTTTCGATGGTGGTAAACGTCTTGGAAGCAACGACGACAAGCGTGCGGGCGGGGTCGGACCACCTCATGGCTTCGGTAATATGGGCGCCGTCAATGTTGGAAACAAAACGCACCTTTGGCCCGTCATGGTAGGTGCCCAGCGCCTTCACGCCCATTGCCGGGCCAAGATCGGAGCCGCCAATGCCAAT
>DFBP01000073.1:1091-1258 GCA_002366685.1 Rhodobacterales bacterium UBA3077
GACAGCGTGCTGCGCACCTCGGGCATAACATCAACCCCGTCGCAATAAACGGGGGCTTCGCCCTGATTGCGAAGCGCCGTATGTAGCACCGCGCGGTCTTCCGTGGTGTTGATCTTCTCACCCGAAAACATCGCCGTGCGACGCGGCTCAAGCCCCGCTTCTTCGGC
>DFBP01000073.1:1351-3785 GCA_002366685.1 Rhodobacterales bacterium UBA3077
GATCGAGCGGTCTTCGCTCGCTGCACGGTTTGACCGTAACATCCGCCAGATCGTATCCATCTTATTTCCCCAACTGGCTGGCATCGCGGGCCAGCGCTTCTATGCCGCTCCAATCCTGCTCTGCCACCAGCGCTTTGGGTGCCACCCAAGAGCCGCCAGCGCAAATTACATTGGAAAGGCCTAAATAGTCGTCGGCATTGGCGAGGCTCACTCCGCCCGTAGGGCAAAACGAGATCTGCGGCAGCGGTGCGCCAATGGCTTTGAGCGCGGGTGCACCACCCGAGACCTCAGCGGGGAAAAACTTGAGCAGGTCATAGCCACGCGCCAGCATTTGCATGGCTTCCGTGGCCGTGGCCGCGCCCGCCAAAAG
This sequence comes from Rhodobacterales bacterium UBA3077, assembly GCA_002366685.1. Taxonomy (GTDB): domain Bacteria; phylum Pseudomonadota; class Alphaproteobacteria; order Rhodobacterales; family Rhodobacteraceae; genus UBA3077. The sequence continues at coordinate 1,722 of DFBP01000073.1, forward strand.
CGGCAAGCCGAGCGCTTCGCACGCCGCAATCAACTCATCAGTTGCCCCGGGGGAAACCCCAAATTGAGCCCCTGCATCCACGGCGTTTTGAACATCTTGCGGGGAGACCAGCGTGCCGGCACCCACCACGCCACCCTTAACCTTGGCCATTTCGGCTATCACTTCAAGAGCTGCGGGTGTGCGCAGGGTCACTTCCAACGCGGGCAAACCGCCAGCCACCAGGGCCTCGGCCAAAGGCCGCGCCGAGGCGGCATCGTCAACCACCAGTACCGGCACAATCGGGGCCAGTTCACAGGTTTCGCGGTTGCGTTTGCAGGCGTCTTGGGGGGTAATGCTCATTGAGTCACCATAAAGTTTTTGCGGCCCGTGCGGGCCATGATTTATCATAATCTTTGCCTTCAAATTCCCCCGAGGTCATCTCGTGGAGAATATCGCCAGCTGTGGGCAGGCTTGGCGTGTTGGATGTGTTCCAAAGGTCGGCCCGTATCACGGCGCGGGCGCATTGGAAGTAAAGCTCTTCGATCTTTATCAGCATCACTGTGCGCGGCAGCTTACCCGCCTTGCCATATTGCGCGATCTTATCGGCAGCGGCGCTAATTTTGGCACGGCCATTTACCCGCACAATCATCGTTGATCCGGGCACCATAAACATCAGCGAGACGCGACCATCGCGCACCACATTGCGCAGAGTGTCCAGCCGGTCATTCCCGCGCCAGTCAGGCAGGGCCAGCGTGTGCTTATCCTCGATAAACACCACTTGCCCCTGATCGCCACGCGGCGTGCAGTCGGTGCCTTCCGGCCCTACCGTGGCCAGTGCCACAAAGGGCGCAGCCTCGATCAGCGCCTTGTAGCTTGGCGTGATTTGGGTGGCGACCTTAACTTGCGAGGCCGCTTGGGGCGTGCCGTAAAGCGCCTCAAGCTCTTCAATTGTCTCGATCATATCACACTGGCTCCGGTTTCAGCGGAGCCCACAAATCGACGGAACACTTCAAACATCTCTCGGCCCGTGCCGTGACCATTGGCAGAAAGGTCAGCCTTTACAGGTTCGCGCTTTAGAACTGCGGCATCCAATATGTCCAGTGTACCGGCCACCGCATCCACGCGCACGATATCGCCATCTTGCAGCTGGGCGATTGCCCCGCCATCCACCGCTTCGGGCGATACATGAATCGCGGATGGCACCTTACCCGAAGCGCCCGACATCCGGCCATCGGTCACCAGTGCCACCTTGTGCCCGCGCCCCTGCAAAATGCCGAGCACTGGTGTCAGAGAATGCAATTCCGGCATCCCGTTGGCCTTTGGCCCCTGAAAGCGCACCACGACAACGGCGTCTCCATCCAGTGATCCGTCCTTAAAGGCTGCTTTCACCGCCTCCTGATCCTGAAAGACCCGCGCAGGGGCTTCAATGATATGCCTTGATGGCTCAACAGCCGAAACCTTCATTACTGCGCTACCAAGGTTGCCTTTCAGCCGCTTGACCCCACCGGTTTTCTGAAACGGATCGCTCACCGGTTTCAGGATTTTGTCATTCTCGCTCGTCCTTGCGCCGCCCTCGTAAACAACTTCGCCATCGCGCAGTTTAGGCTCACGGGTATAGGCCTCCAGCCCTTCACCAACTACGGTTTTGGTATCGGGGTGCAGCATTCCGGCACCTAGCAATTCACCAATCATGTAGCCAAGCCCGCCAGCGGCATGAAAGTGGTTCACGTCCGCCAGACCATTGGGGTAAACGCGTGCGATCAACGGCACGGCGTCAGAGATATCGGCGATATCTTCCCAATCCAGCACAATCCCGGCCGCGCGAGCCATGGCCAGCAGATGGATCAGCAGGTTGGTCGAACCACCGGTTGCATTCAGCCCGACGATCCCGTTCACAAAAGCTTTGGCATCCAGAACTTCTGCCGCAGGTGTATATTCATTCCCTATTGCCGAAATGGCCAAGGCCCGCTTGGCACCCGCAATGGTCAAGGCATCGCGCAGCGGCGTGTTGGGGCTGATGAAAGACGCGCCGGGCAAGTGCAGCCCCATAAATTCCATCAACATCTGGTTGGTGTTGGCTGTGCC
>DFBP01000073.1:3843-5762 GCA_002366685.1 Rhodobacterales bacterium UBA3077
GCCCGAGGTCATCGGCCCCGCTGGCAAAAACACCGCTGGCAAATGACCAAATGTGGCCGCCGCAATCACCAGCCCCGGCACGATCTTGTCACAAACGCCCAGATAAACGCTGCTATCAAAAACATTGTGCGAAAGCGCCACCCCGGCGCTCATCGCAATCAAATCCCGCGAAAAAAGCGAAAGCTCCATGCCGGGCTGCCCTTGCGTGACCCCGTCACACATGGCGGGCACGCCACCGGCCACTTGCGCCGTGCCACCGCTAGCGCGAGCGGCCTGCCTTATCAGCTCCGGATAGCGCTCAAACGGCTGGTGGGCGGAAAGCATATCGTTATACGCGGTCACAATGCCGAGGTTGCCGCCCTGCCCGCTCACCAGCGGGTCTTGGTCCTCACCCGCTGCCGCAAATGCATGGGCCTGGTTGCCACAGGTCAGATGGGCGCGTCTAACGCCAGCGTCAGCGGCCCGCTCGCAGCGTGCCAGATAGCCCGCGCGCAGGGTTTCCGAGCGGCTTTCGATGCGCTCGGTCACGCGCAAAATTGTATCGTTTAAAGCCATGCTTTACTCCGCATAATGTATTTCGGTTCTTGGCAAGGCCAGAATAACCCGCACCGGAGCCTCGGCCTCGGGGCCCTCCAATAGCGCCTGTTCCAGCGCTGCAATTTTGTCTTCCCCCGCGATTAATAAATGCACCGCACCTGCCGCTCTCAGTACCGGTGCCGTCATAGTAATACGAGGCTCCTCCGCACCTTCGGCCCGCATCGGCAACAGGCTTGGAGCCGTATCCGCCAGTGCTTCCGGCAGCCGGTCCGCGCCGGGGAACAGGCTGGCGGTGTGCATATCCGCGCCCATGCCGAGCACAACTACATCCAAGGGCAATTCAGGGTTTAAGCCTGCGATCAGCGAGTCCAACACCTCTTCGGGCTGCTTGGCTGGCGCGACCAGCGGCACCAGCGTTGCTGCCCCGGCCTTTCCCTGTAACAGGGTCTCGCGCAATAGTCGTGTATTCGAGCGCGGTGAGGTCTCATTCACAAAGCGCTCGTCGGTCAGCATGACGCTGACTTTTGCCCAATCCACATCCTGCGCGGAAAGCGCCTTCAGGAAAGGCCCCGGCGTGTTGCCACCCGGTACGGCGAGGCTGGCTTTGCCTCGCGCTGAAACCGCGTCATTCAATTGCTCGGCAACCAGCTCCGCCAAATCCTCCGCCAGCACAGCGCGGTCAGGGTATTGCATAATATCGGGCATCAGCTTTTGATCCCCCGCCACTTTCGGCCATCTTTGTGGAGCAGCGCCAGGGCATCTTCGGGCCCGGAACTGCCGGCGTCATAGGGCTTGGGCCGTGCTGAGCTTTCCGCCCATTTTGCAATAATCGGGTCAACCCATGCCCAGGCTTCTTCCAACTCGTCCCCGCGCATAAACAGGGTTTGGTCCCCGCGGATCACATCCATTATCAGGCGTTCATAGGCATCGGGTGCATTGTGCCCTTCCCCCAAGGCCTCGGCAAAGCTCATATCGAGCGGAACTTCTTTCAGGCGCATGCCGCCCGGCCCCGGCTCTTTGATGGTCATACTTAGGGTTATACCTTCATCCGGTTGCAGACGGATCACCAGTTCATTGCTGCCCATTTGCTCCATATCCGGAAAAATAGCATGGGGCGGGGCTTTGAAAACAACGACAATTTCCGACATCCGGGCGCGCAAACGCTTGCCCGTGCGCAAGTAAAACGGCGTACCGGCCCAGCGCCAGTTTTCGATATCGACCTTGAGAGCCACAAAACTCTCGGTCTTACTCTCGGGGTTCTCCGCATGTTCAATATAGGACGCGGTATCGCGGCCGTTGCGATACTGCCCCCGCACCGTGTTTTCGACACGCAGAGGTTCAAGCGCCCGAATGACTTTCAGCTTTTCATCCCGAACAAAATC
>DFBP01000073.1:5887-10202 GCA_002366685.1 Rhodobacterales bacterium UBA3077
TTGGCAAAGCGGATCGCCATCAGGTTTTGCACAGTTTCTTTGCCAAGATAGTGGTCAATCCGGTAAACCTGATGCTCGTCAAAACAGGCGCCAAGCTGGGTGTTGAGCGCTATGGCCGACTCGAGATCGTGCCCCAGCGGTTTTTCGACCACAATCCGGCTATCGGGGCTGGCGATCCCGTGCTGGTGCAGCCTTGATGCGATCTCGCCAAACAGGGCGGGACCAACAGACAGATAAAACGCCCGCACCGTATCCGAACGTAGTTTGCCTTTTAGCTCTTCCCAGCCGTCATCCCCTTTGACATCTACAACCAGATAATCCAATGCCGCCAGAAACTCCTGAAGTACATCCGGATGGTTTTTGGCCTCCGGCTCGAACTCCTCAAGTGCGTCACACACAAATTGCTGGAAATCAGAGCTGCTCATCGAGCTGCGGGCCACGCCAACAACCCGCGCCTCTTTTGGCATTTGCCCGTCAAGCATCCGGCGAAACAGGGCGGGCAGAAGTTTGCGACGAGACAAATCGCCGGTGGCCCCAAAGATCACCAAATCGAAGGTATTTACGGGAATAACGCGTGAAACCATGGCCGGACTCTTCATTTGCGACGCCATTGCGCCAAAGCTAGATTAGTTTACAGCGGGGCATTCTGCCACACCATAGGGCCAAGTGCTTCCTAGCAGCTTTCGCCAGCGCGTCAAGCGGTGACTCCCAAATTTCCACGAATCTTTATGGTTTCTGAATTCTACTTATGTGCCAAATGCTTTTCAGATCCCTTCCCCTCGCTCAAGGTTTGAAACAAAGTGAAATGATTAACGGCAGATACGCAACCAATAGTTGCTCGATTGTGCGATCTCGCCCCGAAATTATGGCAAGATTCTCACATTATCCCGAATTTGGGCCAATTGGTCAAAAAGCACTTCCAACGGGCTGCGGGATTGCGTAATCAAGATCAGCGAATTTGCAACAGGAGTGAAGGTGGGCGTTTGGTTTTTGATATTACGCGGCATCTTCCGTTTGCAGCGCGCCATCTTTGCCCGTCAAAAACTGATCTTGATCAGCACGGCGATTCTGGTTGCGGTTGTCGGTTCCGGCGCGCTGGATATCAAAACCTCGAATGATCCTTTCTTGCTATTTGGCCCGGGCAACACCCATCGCCAAAAGCTTGAGCGCCAAAACGAAACCTTTGGGGAAACCAACCAGACCCTGATGGTGCTGGCCGTTGAAACCGGTGAGGACCGCTTGCACCTGCTGGAAGCGGAACGCACGCTTTTTACGCGCCTCGATAACCCCGACGATGACCTCGCGATCACCGACATGACCGGCTTCACCAGTGTTTCCAGCCTGCTCCCCGCCATGGGATACCCGCTGGACCTGACCTCACTGGAAGATGTCGCCATTCTGCTTGATGAGCGGGCCGCGCTGGGCGAGGTTTTCTTTAATGCCGCCCATACTGCCACGATTGTATCCATCCAGCTTGATTTGGTCGATCAAAGCGATAGCGGGCTGCAAACAGCCTATGCCGAGCAGCAGGCGCTGGCCAACCAAATGCGGGCCGATTTCCCGAATGTAAAAGTAGCCTTTACCGGCTCGGTTTCCATGGGGGAAGCGCTGCGGGACGGGCTGACATTTGACCGAAAGTTCCTGTTTCCCCTTACCCTCGTTGTAAACTTTGTCATTCTCCTGATAGCGTTTAAAAACCTGCGGATTGCAGGGGCGGCCCTTGGCACAGGCATTATGTCGGTTTTACTCACCACCGGGCTTGCCGGATGGAGCGGGCATGTGTTTGCAACAGCGGCGGTGTCGTCTTTTTCAATTATCATGACGCTGACCGTCGCTTCGCTCATCCACATCATCCATTCGATCGGCCAGCGGCAACGTAACCTCAAATTCCAAAAGCGGGACGCGCTCATTCTGGCCAGTTTTCGCAAACTGGCAGTTCCGGTCATTCTCGCCCACGCCACCACGGCTGTGGGTTTTTTATCTCTTAACTGGGCCGACGCGCCCGCCTTTCAGGCCATGGGCAACCTTGTGGCCATCGGGTTGATTTTCTCGTTGTTTCTCGTCTTGTTTGTAGCGCCGGTTATTCTGTCTTTCGGGTGCGGCAGCATGGAGGTTCGCGATGAAAGCATGCGCCGCCTCTCGCGGACCCTTACCAAAACCTGGGCCAAGGGGCCGCGGCTGTGGAGCACGGTTGTCGGGCTGGCTTCTATTCTTGCGGTTGTCGGGCTGGTGCGCACCACTTTTGACGACCAGTTCATCCGTTTCTTTGCCGACGACCACCCCCTGCGCCAGAACATCAACACAATAGCCGATAGTATGGGATGGTCCCAAACCATGGATCTGGTGTTGCGGTATGACGAAGGTGAACTCCTGACCCCGGAAGGGTTTCAGGCGCTCGAGGAGTTGGTTAACGAGATACAGGCGCTCGATCAAGTTGTAGATATCAACAACCCTCTGCCGATTGTGCAAAACTGTCTGGACCACCGCTCCCCGCCCTATGAAGGGGCGCTCGCGGACGTACCCGAAAAGATGCTGAACTTTTGCGTGCGGTCGAACTATTACGTGACCGAAGATTTTGGCAACGCCACCTTTGCCGCTGATTTTCGCGAGCTCCGCATGAGCCTGCTTGTCGAGCGGCAGAGCTCGGCCAATGTGCGCTACCTCGCCGAAACCGTTGAGGAGATCGCCCAGAAGGCGGGCTTTACCGGAGATCGCGCGGCTGTCTCTGGCGTGAACGTGATGTCATCTTACCTGTCAATGGTAAATACGCAGTCAATGCTGGTGGGCTCCGGCGTTGCCATGATTGTTGTTTCAATCCTGATCGGGGTTTTTCTGCGCTCACTTCCGCTGGCTCTACTCAGCATCTTCCCGAACTTCATGCCCTCTATGGCGGCGCTCGGGCTTTGGGTTTGGATAAATGGGGAGGTCGGCATGGCCGCCTCGATTATCGCAGCGCTCACTTTCGGGATCGTGGTGGATGATACCATTCACATCCTTTATGCGCTCAACCGAGGCCGCAAAAAGCAAACCGACCGTGGCGTGCAGAGGGTGCTGCAAAACGTGTTCCCCGGGGTGCTGACAACCACTTCAACGCTGGGCTTTGGCTTTGCGTTGCTTATGTTCAGCGGCTTTGCGGTCAACCAGCAGCTCGGCTTTCTGACAGCAGCGACAATTTTCATCGCGTTCCTGTTTGATCTTTTTGTGCTGCCGAGTCTCTATATCATTTTGATAGGCCGCAACAGAAAGCATTGAACTGAAGTCCGCTTTGGGCCTATGTTGCTCCTATTGCAATTCAAGGGAGTCTTTCATGCTTCGTATTACCGCCGCCCTACTTTTTTTGAGCCCCGTTCTTGCCAGCGCCCAATGCTTGACCGACAGCGCCCTTGATGGCGAAATTACCGTTGAGTTTGGCAGCGGCAATGTTTCCCATATTTCACGAACCGAAAACGGTACGCTCCTGAATGCCTATAGCGACAATGACAGCTATTATCAGGAAACCATATTCTTTGAATCTCACGCCGGTATTTTTGAAACCGGCAGAGTGCTGCATGAAAAAGGCCGCTGGGATGCGCTGGAAAAATCTACCATCAGCTATGATCAGGGTGTTGAAAGCATCGGCAGCTTCGCGGTGGGCGACTCCGGCGGCGCTATGCAATCCTTGAGCAACGATTATCGCGATACGACTTCCAATTTCGGCTGGCGTGCCTACGAGAGTGCGCCGCTGGTTGTGGGGGATTGCAGCTATCCCGCTGTGCGCATTTTCACCACCGAATTTGACGCCCGCCGCGGCGATATCAACATCCGTGAAATCAAATTTCTCACAGACCTCGGCTTTGGCATTCAGATTGGCAATTCCTATTATGGCCTGCCAACCAGTGATGCTGATATTGTGAGCTTAACCGCGCACTAACCCCGAGCGCGGCATTTCCGCCCATTTTTCGCTTCCCCTTGATTCCCGATATATTAGCATTTTATAATATGACGGAATTGCTCAGGTATTACACCTGAGCGGATAACGGGGAATGCAAATGGCTACCAAAGAACAAATTCTCAAGGCGCTTGTCAGCGTCACTGCGCCGGGTCTGAAAGAAGACATCGTATCTGATGGGCTGGTTTCGGATATTATTATTGATGGCGGCAAAGTCGTATTTTCAATCACTGTACCCAAAGCCCTGCATGGTGACCCGACCGCCCTGCAACAAGCCGCCGAGCGCACGGTGCTCGGGCTTGAAGGCGTTGAAACCGCGCTCATTGCCCTGACCGCTGAGGCCGAAGCCCCTGCCGCACCGGAAGTTCCCAAGCTCAAGCAGCGCAA
>DFBP01000073.1:10244-10872 GCA_002366685.1 Rhodobacterales bacterium UBA3077
GTGGCTTCGGGCAAAGGCGGTGTCGGGAAATCCACCACTTCTGCCAACCTCGCCATTGCGCTCTCCAAACTTGGCCTGAAAGTTGGCTTGCTCGATGCCGATATTTACGGCCCTTCCCTGCCGCGCCTCTTTGGCATGACCAGCGACCGCCCCGAGCTTAAAGACGATGTGCTATACGCGATGGATAAATACGGCATCAAGGTGATGTCGATGGGCTTCCTGATGGAAGAAGATAACCCCGTGATCTGGCGCGGCCCGATGGTGGTTTCGGCCCTGATGCAAATGCTGCGCGAAGTGGCGTGGGGCCCGCTCGACATTTTGGTGCTCGACATGCCGCCGGGCACAGGTGACACCCAGCTCACACTGGCCCAGCAGGTGCCGGTTGCCGGTGCGGTTATCGTTTCCACCCCGCAGGATTTGGCGCTGATTGATGCCCGCAAAGGCCTCAAAATGTTTGAGAACGTGGATGTGCCGATCCTCGGGATTGTCGAAAACATGAGCACCTTTGTCTGCCCGCATTGCGGTGAGCGCTCCGATATTTTCGGTCATGGTGGTGCCGAAGAAGAATCGGCCAAGCTGGGCGTGCCGTTCCTTGGTGGAATTCCGCTCCACATGGACATCCGCAAAT
>DFBP01000073.1:11036-15825 GCA_002366685.1 Rhodobacterales bacterium UBA3077
TCACCGTGATTGCAGTTCCGAAGTCTGGTGCAGAACCGGTGATCTCTACCCGCTTCAACCCCTTTTTCAATTCGGTTTTGTGCTTCATCCGCGCAGTAATTTCCTGCCCGACATAACAGCCCTTGCGAAAATCGACGCCATTCAGGCGTTCAAATCCGGCTTCAAGAATATAGGTCTCGTTTTCGACCAATTCAGGTCCGGGAATCATATGTTCAACCCGTAGTGCCTCAAAATGATCTTCGGGCAAGGTCGGCATATCCGGCGCTTCACCGTACAGCCGCCAGCCCATAGCTGCATGGCGCGGATCAGGCACTGCGCCTTCGGGTAGGTCCCCAATGCCGCGCCAAACCGGCCGGTCATCCGCCTCTATCTGGACGTTGGCGCGCAGCCGATACATTGCCAAACGCTGTGCCAAGGCAGGGGCGCGCGTGGCTTCAACATCCAGCAAAACTGCATCTCCTTCAGCCCGCAAAAAGAAGTCGAACAAATACTTGCCCTGCGCGCTCAACAAGGCAGCGTAGACCACGCCATCCTTCAGTTTTTCAACATCGTTTGTCACCAACCCTTGCAGAAAGCTCTGCCGGTCAGCACCGGAAATACGCAGCACTTGGCGCGTTTTGTCATGGTATCCTTTAGTCATGCAGGTAATATAAGGGGCTCAACCGCCATTACCACCCCGAAAGACATGCCCGCACCCCTTTCCGTGATCATTCCCACGCTCAATGCAGCCGATATAATCGGCCCAACGCTTGGCGTTTTGGCTGAAGGGCTTGAGGCGGGGCTGGTGGGCGAGCTAATCATTATTGACGGCGGATCAAAAGACGGGATTGAAGAAATCGCTGACCAGATCGGGGCGCGGTTCAAAGTGGTGCCCGCTTGCCGTGGTGGCCAGTTGGCCGCCGGTGCCGCTATGGCCAACCGCCCTTGGCTGTTGTTTATACATGCCGATACGGTCCTATCCAGTGACTGGGTCACGGCTGTGCACAGTCATTTGGGGCAGCCAGAAAACGCTGGCTATTTCCGGCTGCGGTTCAACGCGGCCGGTTTTGCGCCGCGCTTTGTGGCTGGATGGGCCAACTTGCGCAGCCGCGGTTTTGGCCTTCCTTACGGCGATCAGTCACTATTGATCTCGCAACGCTTATACCAGAGCCGTGGCGGTTTCCCAAACCAACCGCTGATGGAAGACGTGGCTCTTGCCCGTAGGCTACGCGGCAATCTCACCTTGCTGAATGCCGAGGCCGTAACGGACTCAGAGAAATTTGACGGGCGCTGGTTCCGCCGTGGCGCGAAAAATATCTGGATTCTCCTGCGTTACTTCCTGGGCACAAGCCCTGAAAAACTGGCCGACCTTTATCGCCGCTAGCGCAGGACCGTTCAGCCAGCGAATTGCAGTCTGAACAGCTCCGCATAAATGCCGTTCTTCGCCAGCAGCTCGTCATGGCAGCCCGTCTCGGCGATGCGCCCGTGATCCAGCACAACAATTAAATCCGCATCACGGATCGTTGCCAGCCGATGGGCGATCACAAGCGTAGTCCTGCCCTTTGACAGCACATCAAGCCCTTTGCGAATGAGGGCCTCTGATTCCGCGTCCAATGCCGAAGTCGGCTCATCAAGGAGCAATATTGGCGCATCTCGCAGCATGGCCCGCGCAATGGATATACGCTGCTTTTCGCCACCCGAAAGCGTGCTCGCTGTGGCGGCGACTTCGGAATCGTAGCCTTGCGGAAGGGCCGATATAAACCCGTGCGCCGCCGCAGCCTTGGCTGCGGCTTCGATCTCGGCTTGGGTCGCGCCGGACCTGCCAAAGCCAATATTCTGCCCGATTGTACCGCTCAGCAGCACCGATTCCTGACTGACCAGCGCAATCCGGCTGCGCAAATCGCTCTGGGTCACGTTTCGGATATCCTCGCCATCGATCTCTATCCGGCCTTCACTCACATCAAACAGCCGTGGCAACAGGTTAAAGATCGTCGACTTGCCCGCCCCCGACCGCCCGACAAACGCAACGGTTTGCCCCGCAGCCACATTCAGCGAAACATCATGTAAAGCTTGTTTGCCATCCGGATAGGTAAACCCGACGGACTTGAAAGAAATAGCCCCTTTGCCGATTGGCATCGAAACCGGGTCGGCCGGGTCGGCAATATGGCTTTCAAGGTCCAGAATCTCGAATATCCGGTCCAGGGCGGCTTCGCCTTGTTTGGCCATGGCAAAGGTTTTCCCCAAATTTCGCGCGGGTTGCGAAATAACGCCAAACCCTGCCATCAGCGCCATAAAGTTTGCCAGCGTGGTTGTGCCATTGGACAGCCGCCACGTTACCACGATCAAAAGAACGGCGATCGCCGCTCCCGAAAGAGACTCCATAATTGGTGATAGACGTGCTTCCAAATTGATGAGCCGGAGTTTCAACTTCAACAGCCGATCAAATACGCGGTCAGCACTGCGCAACAAATAAGATTCAAGCTGATAACTGCGCGCCATGCGGATACTTCCAAGCGCCTCTGATATGTCACCGGTCATCAACGCCAGATCATCCTGCGTATCCCTTGAGACCAAATGCAACCGCGCACCGATCCGGTTAACCGGCAATACTGCAAGTGAAAATACCGCAACGAGGGTGAGCGTGATCACCCAATCGATACTGAGCATTACGGCCACGGTAAATACAAGAATCAGCACCGAGGAAACACCGGTGAAAATCTGCATCACAGATTGCCGCACCAGCAAAATATCTGCTGTAAATCGCGTGGACAATGCAGTGGGGCTTTCCCCCTGAACCTGTGCCAAGTCGGCAAAGACCAGCTTTTTGTGCATGGCTTTTTGCAGGTCTGTTTCGGCCCGCACCAATGCACCATTGCTGTTGACCTGAAACAGCCATGTGCCAAACCCTTTGCTGCTGGTAAGCGCGACCATCAATAACGGCCCCCACCAGATCACATCCGGTTCACTGGCCTCAAATGCGTCAATGATCCATTGCAAGCCTTTGGCATAACCGGCAGAGGCCAGCGCGCCAATAATCATGCCAATAAAACCAAGAGTGAGCATCCCGCGATAGTGGTTCAGCCAATCCAGCCACAAACGCCTGTAAGGTCTTCTTTTCATCTAGGTCTCGTTAGCTTTGCCTGAGGCGGTTCTATCGCTCCAGACCGCAAATTCATTCGCGCTGGGCTCTTTGAAGTGAAAGCGCCTCCCGCCGGGAAAGTCGAATATGGCACGGTTGACGGCCCCGCCCGCTGCCTCCACAGCAGCAAGAGTGTCCTCAAGATTGTCACTATAAAAGATGATCAAAGGCGCGCCATCATCACCTACCGACAGCTTGTCAGACTTGAAAAACCCGCCATCCAGCCCTTCGCCGGAAAAGGCGGTATAGTCAGGGCCATAATCGGTAAACTCCCAATTAAACGCATCGGCAAAAAAGGCTTTGGTTTTGACCAGGTCTGCGGCGTGAAACTCGACATAGTTGATTTTGCCGTGAATGTTCATGAGAGTTCCTCCAACTTGGCCGCTGCGCGCTCCAGCGCTTCCGGGAGGGACCGCTCAAGCAGATCAAGATCCGCGGGTTGCCCGGCTGATATCCGGATACACCGGTTTTGTGGTGCCATAAAAGGCATACGGATAAAGACACCAAGCTCGCCAAGCGCCTCAACTATAGCTTTGGCATAGTCAGCGCCCCGCCCACAGTCGACCGCAACAAAATTTGTGGCCGAGGGTAATGGCACCAGCCCGTTATCCATTGTGATTTGAGCAATTCGGTCTTTGGCGGCTTGCACATTTTGTAATGTTTTTGCCAGATAAGCCTCATCCGCCAACGCTGCAAGCGCGCCGGCCTGCGCGGCGCGGTTCATCCCGAAATGGTTGCGCACTTTGTCAAATGCTTTCACAAAATCAGCGTGGGCAATCCCGTAGCCGACGCGCGCACCAGCCATGCCGTAAGCCTTGGAAAAAGTGCGCATGCGGATCACGCGCGGATGGCTTATATCTATCGTGGGTGTGCAACCTTCTGGTGCAAATTCGATATAGGCTTCATCAAGGCAAAGGGTGGCGGTTTCGGGCAAATCGTCGATCATGGCCTGGACGCGAGCCGCCCCGAGAACCGAGGCCATGGGATTGTCAGGATTGGCCAAATAGACCAGCTGCGCCCCGGTTTCCCGCACCTTTTCTAGCAAAAGCTCGGGGCTTTCTGCGTCATCACAATAGGGTACTGTGTGCAATTCGCCCCCATATCCAACCACATGGTAATTGAATGTGGGGTATGCCCCTGCTGTCGTCACCACACTGTCTGCCGGTGCAACGAGCAACCGCACAAGGTAACCCAACAGCCCGTCAATGCCTTCGCCAACAACAATATTCCCGGGTGATACGCCGTGCTTGTCAGCTAAAGCCTGTTTGAGATCAAAACTCTCGGGGTCGCCATATTTCCAGATATCCGACGCCGCATCCCGCATGGCCTCAATTGCCTTTGGCGAGGGTCCAAACACATTTTCATTGGCCCCCAAGCGCGCTGCAAAATGCGCCCCGCGCGCCCGCTCCTGTGTTTCAGGCCCCACAAATGGAACGCTGGCGGGCAAGCTGTTCGCCAATTCTGTAAACCGTGGTCCAGACATATCCCTCTTTCGTATAGTTTATGACCTATTCCGACCTACCCCAACCCCCACAGAAAAACAACGCCTCGCTTCGGGAATCCAAAGCGAGGCGCTATCCAAATTGACGGCCATCGGCGTCCCCGCCTGTACCGCAACCCGATATTCCGTCACTATCCTTTCCAAATTGTTAAAATATCCCCGCCGGAGGC
>DFBP01000073.1:15923-17578 GCA_002366685.1 Rhodobacterales bacterium UBA3077
GTCTTCCCAGAAGATCAGGCAGCCATTGCAGCCTTTGCCACAGCAACCATCAGTGCCGACACGGTTGGTTTTGAACTTTCTGTCCTTGGCTTTTTCGGCCACCGAGTCAGCCAATGCATCCCGGCGTTTTTCATAGGCTTTATCATTGCGTTTGCCGCTGGTTTCCAGCCCTTGCACCAGCTTGTCAAACTTCACACGGTTCCATTGCTCTGTGGTCATCGCCTTTTCTTTGCGCAGCACAGAATAGGCAGGGAAGCGGGCTTTCAGGTCTTCGATATCTTCGTGGTCAAACAGGCTAAACGGCACGCGAATAGTCACCTGCGCCCCGCCATGCACGGCCTCTTTGATCTCGCCTGTACCGGCCACTTCGAATTCATACATCCGCAGGAGCACGGTTTCACGGCTGATAGGCGATACAAAATCGAGCACTTCGCCGGCTTCGAGCTTGTTCTTCACGGCCACGTGGAACGCATCATTTGTTACCTCTGTGACAACGCCGGCATACTCCCACTGCGCCAGTGATTCCGTCTGCTCGTAATCGTGGGAATAGTTGGACAGCCGCCCGTCATGGAAGGCCAGCGTATAGCCGCGGTTCCCCACCGATTCGAGTTCGCGCATATATTTATGCGGGTTCCAGCCCTTCGGATCAGCGTAATAATCATCTATGGCCATGCGGTAGGCCCGGGCCACCACGGCCACATAGTATTCCGATTTCCCACGGCCTTCGACCTTCAGGCTATCCACGCCAATGCGAAGGTAATCATCCAGCTTGGGCATAATGCACAGGTCGCGCGAATTAAGAATGTAGGAGCCGCGGCCGTCTTCCTCGATCGGCATCAGCTCACCGGGGCGGCAGCCTTCTTCGAGCAAAAACTCGAACATGTCGGCGTTGTCCTCGTTAATATCGAGCGGTTTCACGGTGCCGTCTTTCATCCTCATCCGGACCTTATAGTTCCAGCGGCATGAATTGGCGCAATTGCCCTGGTTGGCCCCGCGTTCGGACATAAAGTTGCTGAGCAGGCAGCGGCCGGAATAGGTCATGCACATCGCGCCATGCACAAAGGCCTCGAGTTTTACATCGGGGCATTTTTCGCGGATCTCGGTGAGTTCGGAGAAAGAAACTTCGCGCGCCAGCACCACCAGTTCTGCTCCGTGTTCTTCCCAGAATTTCACCGATAGCCAGCTGGAAACATTGGCTTGGGTGGATATATGAAGCGGCAGGTCAGGGGCCCGGTCTTTCACGAACTGAAAGACGCCCGGGTCCGCGATGATCAATCCGTCCGGGTTCACCTTGCGCACAGTGTCGATATATTCTTCGAGCTTGGGCACATCTTTATTGTGCGAAAACAGATTAAGCGTGAGATAGGCGCGTTTACCGTGTGCATGGCAGAAATTAACCCCCTCTATCACCTCTTCCAGCGAGAACTGGCTTTTGGTGCGCAGACTCAGGTCAGGCGTGCCAAGATAGACTGCATCGGCTCCGTAGAGCACAGCCATTTTCAGTTTGCGCAGGTTGCCCGCAGGCATAAGAAGTTCGGAACGATGGGTCATTGTGGCCTCGAAATGGGGTAAGCCATGGCTTTTACAGGATCGGGGCCGGGTTTCCAACCCCGCCTGTTTGCCCATAAAAAGGTACATATTTCCGCTTGGCTTAG
>DFBP01000073.1:17624-21702 GCA_002366685.1 Rhodobacterales bacterium UBA3077
CTATCGACCAAGGCACAACCTCCAGCAGAGGCATCGTTTTTGACGCGGACATGGCCCCCGTCGCCAGCGCGGGAGAAGAATTTTCCCAGCATTTTCCGGCTTCGGGCTGGGTGGAACATGACCCCGAAGATATCTGGCAGACCAGTCTAAACACGGCGCGGGCGGCGCTGGAAAAAGTGGGCATAAAGGCGGGCGATCTGGCCGGAATTGGCATCACCAACCAGCGCGAAACCACAATTGTTTGGGAGCGCGAAACCGGCAAACCAATATACAACGCGATTGTCTGGCAAGACCGCCGGACCGAGGCGGCCTGCGCAGCCCTGCGCGAGGCCGGGCATGAAGCCTCAATCACCGCAAAAACCGGCCTGTTGCTTGATCCTTATTTCTCGGCCACCAAGATCGCGTGGATTCTGGAGAATGTGGAAGGCGCACGGGTGCGGGCAACCGCTGGCGAGCTATGCTTTGGCACGGTGGACAGCTTTCTGATCTGGCGGTTAACCGGTGGCAAGGCCCACCGCACCGATGCCACAAATGCGGCACGCACCATGCTCTATAACATCCATACCGGCGAATGGGATGACGATATCTGCGCTTTGCTGGGTATCCCGAAGGCCATGCTCCCCGAGGTGCTGGATTGCGCGGCGGAGTTCGGAGTCGCTGAGGAATTTGGCGTGCCGATTCTAGGTGTAGCGGGTGACCAGCAGGCCGCCACCATCGGGCAAGCCTGCTTTCAGCCCGGCATGATGAAATCGACCTATGGCACTGGATGTTTTGCCCTGCTGAACACCGGCGATACACCCGTTCGCTCGACCAACCGGCTGCTAACGACCATTGCCTACCAGTTGGACGGCAAGCCAACCTATGCGCTGGAGGGGTCAATCTTTATTGCGGGGGCGGTGGTGCAGTGGCTGCGGGACGGATTGGGAATTATTAGCAATGCCACCGAGACACAGGCATTGGCCGAAGCCGCAGACCCGGCCCAACAGCTTTACCTTGTGCCCGCTTTCACCGGCCTTGGCGCACCCTATTGGGATGCCAATTGCCGTGGAGCCATCTATGGCCTGACCCGCGCATCGGGCCCTGCCGAATTTGCCAAGGCGGCGCTGGAAAGCGTGGCCTACCAGACCCGTGATCTGGTGGAGGCTATGCGCGGTGACTGGGCGGAGGCCGGAGATACCGTGCTGCGGGTAGATGGCGGGATGACCGCCAATAACTGGGCCATGCAGGCGCTCGCAGACATGCTGGGCGCGGAAGTTGACCGCCCGAAAGTGCTGGAATCTACCGCGCTCGGGGCGGCGTGGCTGGCCGGGATGAAAGCCGGTGTTTACCCCGATGCTGACGGCTTCACTGAAAGCTGGGCGCTAGAGCGGCGCTTCACGCCAGAGATGGATGAAACCAGGCGTGAGACCAAATATGCAGGCTGGAAAGAAGCGATTTCCCGCACCCTTAGCCAGAGATAGCGCGAAGGTGGCCGGAAAACCCGGGACTGCCCATCAGCGCCTTGCAGCGCTCAAACCGACCGGTTGCATAGGCCCAAAAATCCTCCGCAGGGTTTCGCTCAGCGTGCTGGATCAAGCCCCATAACGTCCAGAGCAGGTCACACATCGCTTTATAGATCACCATCCGCCCGTGTTGGGCCGCGGTGGGGATGTGGCCTAAATAGGCCGTGAGCATCTCCATATCTTGCGCGGGGGAAAACCCCGCTTCAACCGACAGATCGCCGAGGTCCCACATCGGGTCATTCATGCCGGAATACTCCCAGTCAATGATCCACATACGGTCACCGTCATCCAGAAAGTTCTCGCACAACGGATCACAATGGCAGGGCGCCAGCGCAGCCGGATTATTGGCAAGCGCCTCTTTGACCGGCGCGGCAGCAGCCACAATCTCGTTATAGCCCTCGGGCAAGGTCGCATTCTTTTCGCGGAGCATTGCCAGATAGTCGTCGATCATCGCAAAAAGTTCGAATCTGAATTCGAATGGCTCGGGTGCAGTGTGGAGCGCTCGCATGGCAACACCGGCACGGGCTGCCGAACCGCTTCGGCTTTTGAAAAGCGCCGGTGTCATGGTTTCGGCGGGTTCGATCAGGCGGGAGATCATCACACCGGTTTCGCCATCTGCCCAGAGGATTTCGGCTGAAATACCGGTTCTCGCGGCGACCCACGCGTTGTGCAGCTCGACTTTCCGGTCGATATAGGATTCGGTCCCCTCCCCCGGGATACGCACGATCAGTTTCTGGTCGGATGCATCAACCCGATAGACAAGGTTGGTCAATCCACCCAAACGGGTGAGCGAGGTGATCTGCGCCTGCCCGGATGCAAACTCCGGCAGGTTCGTCAGAGCGGTTTCGATTTGTGCTTGGTGTTCCTGCATAGCTTAGCCTTTTACTGATCCCGCAAAGGCTAAGCGCAAAATGGGAATTCTCCAAAAGGAAAATTGGGTGTTCACAGCTTTTGCATTTGGTGTTCGCGCACACTTATATTAAGCAGCATTTCCCAAAGCCCCTTCCCACCTTTTCGTAGTCGAAAACCTGAATAGAAAATAAGGTTGCGCTAAAAATTCCGGATCACTACGCTTGGTCAGATGTCTGACAGCCAATATGACCCAAGTGCCGACGCCCTTCCCGTTCTCCAACTCGCCCTGCTTTGGTGTATTGGTTGGACTTTGCGGGTTACGGTTCTCGCAGCGCCACCGCTGGCAGCTGATATCCGCGACAGCTTTGCCCTTGGCGAAGCGGGTGTCGGCGCTCTCACAATGCTGCCTTTAGTTGCTATCGCGTTTGGGGCCATTCCCGCCGCCTGGAGCATCCATCAATTTGGTGTAAAACGAACGATTGCAGGCGGCATCGCGCTTATGGCTTTCGCGTCTATTGCGCGAGGTTTTGTGCCAAATGCTATTTTACTGTTTTCTTTCTCAATCGCTATGGGGTTCGGAATTGCGGCTTTTCAAACCGCGCTGCCTTCGGCTGTAAAAGTCTGGACCCCCAAACATGTGGCGCTTGGGAGTGCGGTTTATCTGAATGGCATGATGGTTGGAGAGTTCTCGGGAGCGGGTCTGACAATTCCATTTGTGCTGCCGATGGCCGGAGGGAGCTGGCAAATCGCGCTTGTACTTTGGTCGATTCCGGCATTGGCAATTGCGATTTGGACGGTCATCACCAAACAACCTGCGGCTCGCCGGGAAGTTGAGCCTTGGAATCCGAGCTGGACTGACCGTCAAGTATGGCAATTCGGATTGCTTTTGGCAGGGTCGATTCTGGTCTTTTATGTGATTAACGCCTACGCAGCTGTTACCTTGGAAAAACGAGGTGAATCTCACGTCTTGCCCACGTTCCTGCTCGCGTTCAACCTGACTCCCCTATTAGCCTCCGGGCTTATGTTGCGGTATCCATCATGGATCGGACGGCGCTCACCTGTCGCTGTATCAGCATTTGTTGCTGCGGTCGGGTTGGCGGGTTTTGCAATGTTTGACGGGCCCCTTTCATGGGTGCTGGCTATTATTGCAGGATTTGCGGCAACGGTTGAGCTCATCCTTTTGGTATCCTTGCCTTCGAAGATAGCAGAAGGATTGGGCGTAAGCCGATTGAGCGCCGGAATGACCTCTGTTGGCTATGGGTTGGCCTTTCTTGTGCCACTTCTTGGCGGCTGGTTTTCCAGCGCGGTGAACAACCCTGATATCGCCATGTGGCCATCCGTCGTTTTTGTCTTTGCGACTTTAGCTCTGGTTGGTCGGTCAGAGACATACAGATGTTCGAGTGTTCCGATTTGAGCAAAGCGCCTTAAACCGCCAATCTTTTCGCTTGCAGCCAAGCTAGCGGTTGGTGCCGAAAAGTATATCCAGAATGGTGCGGTTCCTTCGTTCCTGCACTGGTGTATCGACCTGCTCGATCGGGCGCGGTTCAGGCGGAAGGATCATTGGCAACGGGCGCGGGGTCCGGCCCTCATGCACGCGGGTCATGGTTTCGTGCCATATCTGGGCAGGCAGGCCGGAGCCGGTGACGCCGGTTAGCGGCGTATTATCGTCATATCCCATCCAGACTCCGGCGACAAAGTCGGCCGTGAAACCAAGGAACCAAGCG
>DFBP01000115.1:0-2197 GCA_002366685.1 Rhodobacterales bacterium UBA3077
ATTAACTGGGATATATTGGAGGTTCAGCATCCGGATGAGGATCCCGAGTTGTTTTCCTTCATGTCTGACCGCGCGCCCTTAAGGCAAATTGATTGTGGAATTACCCACACCAATGAACAAACACATGATATAATTAGAGACAACCTAGATCAGTCGGCCATGTATGGCGGAATGATTGATGGCGTTGGCCCGCGGTATTGCCCTTCAATTGAAGATAAAATTGTGAGGTTCTCTGATAAAACATCGCACCAAATATTTCTTGAACCCGAAGGTTTGAACGACACGACTGTTTACCCAAACGGAATTTCGACATCCTTACCTCTGGATATTCAAATACAGTATGTACAGTCGATCCGCGGCCTTGAGCGTACAAAGATAGTTCAGCCGGGTTATGCTATCGAATATGACTATGTTGACCCCCGAAGCTTACGCCCGACTTTGGAAGTTAAAAATGCGCCAGGGCTCTATTTGGCAGGTCAAATTAACGGAACGACCGGGTATGAAGAAGCGGCTGCACAAGGTTTGTTTGCGGGGATGCATGCAGCAGCTGCATCCAAAGAAACCACTGTTCCTGCTATCGACCGCACCAATAGTTACTTGGGAGTTATGATTGATGATTTGGTGACAAAAGGTGTTAAAGAACCTTACCGGATGTTTACCTCCCGAGCCGAATATCGCCTTATATTAAGAGCTGATAACGCTGACCAAAGGTTAACACCAATTGGTTTGGAGTGTGGAATTGTTTGCGAAACGCGTAAAAAGTCTTTTGATGATAAGATGGAGCAGCTAACAAGTGCCAAAAAGTTTTGCGAAACCCTAAGTGTTTCTGCCAAGGAAGCTAAAGAACATGGTTTTACCGTAAGTCAGGACGGAAAACCGCGTAGTGCGCTCTCTTTGCTCTCGCAAAGCACCACTAAGTTCGAAAGTATTGCAAAAATTTGGCCGGAACTTGCTAATATCGACCCCAAGATACAAGCGCAGATTAGCGCCGACGCCCTGTATGCTTCTTACGTAAAACGTCAAAAAAGCAGTGTGGATTCCCTGAAGAGGGATTCAGCTCATCGGATCCCGGCGGGATTTCGATACAGAGGCCTTCCAGGCCTGTCAAACGAGCTTTGTGAAAAGCTGGAAACGGTGAGGCCGGAAACTCTTGATCAAGCAAATCGTATCGAGGGTATGACCCCGTCGGCTTTGATGATTATATTGTCAAAAGTTCGAGTACAGGCGCTACGCGATGCGGTTTAATAAGGCTGGTTTTCAGGAACGGTTCAGTGTTTCACGTGAAACAATAGCTGGGTTTGAGGCCTACGAGGCGTTGCTCAAAAAATGGAACCCGCGAATCAATCTTGTTTCCAGAACAACACTTGCAGAAGTTTGGCATCGACATTTCGCTGACTCTGCTCAGTTGTGGGATATGATGCCCGAAACGGCTTCCAGCTGGCTTGATTTTGGATCAGGGGCTGGTTTTCCGGCTTTGGTTGTCGCGATACTTGCAAAAGAGAAAAAGTCTGACCTGCGGGTGGTTTTGGTTGAAAGTGATCAAAGAAAATGTGCTTTTCTTATCAATGTTATCGCTGAGCTGGGGCTGAACGCTGAAGTGAAAGCTGCCCGTATTGAAGATATCCCGCCCCTCGATGCTGATGTAATTTCAGCGCGAGCTGTCGCTCCTCTTGAGAAACTGCTGGAATTGTCGGCATTGCATGCGCATAAATCCACCGTAATGCTGTTTCCAAAAGGGAATAGTTACGAATCTGAATTGACCGCAGCTCGAAAGCACTGGCATATAGAACATAAAGCCATCCCGAGTTTGACAGATCCCAACTCTGTGATTCTGAAAATCAAGGAATTCAAGCGTGCCGAATAGCGATCCGCATATTATTGCCGTTTCAAACCAGAAGGGCGGCGTGGGGAAGACCACCACTGCTATCAATCTGGGCACTGCTTTGGCCGCTGTCGGGCGTAAGGTATTGATAATTGACCTTGATTCTCAGGGGAATGCCTCCACCGGGCTTGGTGTTTTTCCGGAAGATCGAGAGCTGACCACCTATGACCTTTTACTCGGGGAAGCGCCGCTAAAAGATGTGTGCCAGGAAACACCGGTTCCGGGTCTTTTTATCGCACCCTCAACCGTTGATCTTAGCTCGGCCGATGTTGATCTGGTATCGGACAAAAACCGTGTACTTCGTCTTCGAAATGC
>DFBP01000115.1:2203-4231 GCA_002366685.1 Rhodobacterales bacterium UBA3077
GTCAACGCGATGGTTGCGTCCAAATCGGTTTTGGTGCCTCTGCAATGCGAATTTTTTGCGCTTGAGGGCCTGTCCCAGCTTATGTTGACCGTGCGCGAAGTTCGCCAAACCCTGAATCCGGCCCTCGATTTGCACGGCGTTGTTCTCACAATGTATGACAAAAGAAACAATCTTTCGCGGCAGGTTGAAGAGGATGTTCGGAGCAATCTGGGTGATTTGGTTTATGAAACGACGATACCGCGAAATATTAGGTTATCCGAGGCCCCGTCTCATTCCATTCCCGCATTGATTTATGATCACCGTTCTTCCGGTGCGATTGCCTATCAAAAACTTGCGGCAGAACTTTTACGCCGTATGAACGACCCTGTTGCCCTAAATGAAAGGCTCATCGGATGACCAAGAAACCAGTGCGCCGAAACCTGGGACGGGGGTTGTCTACCCTTCTGGCTGATGTCGATTTGGGGTCCGCGCGCCAGCCCGCCAGAAAGCTTGTTGCCGATTCTTCGGTTCCGATCGAGAAACTTCACGCCAACCCTGACCAGCCCCGCCGTTTTTTTGCAGATAGTGATCTGGAAGACCTTGCGAGCTCAATAAGGGCAAAAGGCATAATTCAGCCACTAATCGTGCGCCCAAACCCAAATATTAGTGAGGAATATCAAATAGTTGCTGGTGAGCGTCGCTGGCGTGCCGCTCAGATGGCGCAAGTGCACGATATACCGGTAATTATTCGTGAGCTCGACGACACAGAGGTGCTTGAGCTCGGAATTATCGAAAATATCCAGCGTGCAGATCTGAACGCCGTTGAAGAAGCCGTCGGGTACCGGCAGCTCATGGACCGGTTTGGCCACACACAAGAAAAGCTGGCCGAGGCACTCGGGAAGTCCCGCAGCCATATTGCGAACCTTCTAAGGTTGCTGACCCTGCCGGACGAAGTATTAACCTATCTCAAAGAAGGTAAGCTTTCTGCAGGTCACGCACGCGCATTGGTGCCGGCTACCAATCCGGCAGCGCTCGCACGTTTGGTTATTAATAAGGGCCTAAATGTGCGCCAAACCGAGGCTTTGGCAAAATCAGGCGGAAAACAGCTTTCCCAAAAACGCCAGCTTCAGCCTCCGAAGGACGCGGACACTCGTGCGATCGAAAACGATTTGTCTGCACAGCTAAAACTAAAGGTTAGCATCGATCACCGTCAATCTTCAGGCAAGGGCGAGTTGAGAATTGCCTATACTTCGCTTGAGGAGTTGGATGAGCTCTGCCAGATTCTATCCAGCTAGGCTTCTTTTTGACGCCAGATAAACCGCCCGACCAAACCTAGAATAATCGCCTGAACAGCAATAAACTTGTACGGCACGCTTAGGAATATTGCGAGCAAGACGGAACCGGCCATGGCGATAACTGCCATGTATTTTGAGCGGCGCTTGATAACCCGTTTTTCGTTCCAATCACGAATATGCGGGCCAAATATATTGTGACTTAACAACCAGTTGTGCAACTTATCTGACGATTTTGAAAAGGAAAAAGCTGCCAATAGGTAAAGAGGAACCGTGGGTAAAAGCGGCAAAAAAATACCGAGTGTGCCAAGCCCGAGAGAGCTACCACCAACCAAAACCCAAAAGATTTTTGCCAACCCCATTGTGTTATTTACCTTAGTAATTCCGCCAGAACCGAGTTGAGAACAGGCCGCCCTTTTGCGGTTGCGAATAGTCGTTTTCCTTCAACGTTAACCATTCCCATTTCCTGCAACTGCGCCAAGCGCGAAGGTGGTATTCGCGAGGCCATCTTTTCAAAGCGATTCAAATCACTGCCCTCCGCCAGTCGCATTGACATCATTAAATATTCCGTCGCCTGATCTTCAAGAGAGAGCGCTTCAGTTTCCTGAATCCCATGCCCGAGCTCGGCATTGCTTTCCAGCCACTTTTGTGGCGCAAGATGGGTGTTGAGGGCGGTTCTCTGGCCGTCAATGGTAAGTCTCGCATGGGCGCCGGGGCCAACGCCAACATAGTCTCCGTATCGC
This sequence comes from Rhodobacterales bacterium UBA3077, assembly GCA_002366685.1. GTDB lineage: Bacteria > Pseudomonadota > Alphaproteobacteria > Rhodobacterales > Rhodobacteraceae > UBA3077. The sequence continues at coordinate 4,218 of DFBP01000115.1, forward strand.
CAATAGACGAGATT
>DFBP01000264.1 GCA_002366685.1 Rhodobacterales bacterium UBA3077
TCGGAAAGGGCAGGGCCAAGCGCTGGATTGATCTTGCAGCGCACCCAGATATAGATCACAAACATTGACGCCATCATCAACCCCGGAAACACCCCGGCAAGCCAAAGCTGGCCAACCGGCGCGCGGGCGATCATGGCGTAAAGCACCAGCACCACCGAGGGCGGCACGAGGATGCCAAGCGAGGAGCCCGCCTGAATAACCCCTGAGATCATCCGCTTATCATACCCGCGCTTCAAGAGCTCGGGCAGGGCGATGGTGGCCCCGATGGCCATACCGGCAACGGAAAGCCCGTTCATGGCGGAGATCAGCACCATCAATCCGATGGTGCCAATGGCGAGGCCGCCGTTAATGCCGCCCATCCAGACATGGAACATTTTATAAAGATCATCGGCAATGCCGGATTCTGACAGCACAAAACCCATGTAGATAAACAGGGGCAGGGTGAGCAGCGGATACCATTTCATCAGCTTCATAGAGGCGGCGAAGGGGATGTCCTCCCCGCCCGTGCCCCAAAGCAGAAGCGCAGCAACCGTGGCCACAATGCCGATAGCGGCAAAGACCCGTTGCCCCGAGATCAGTGTGATCATCATGCTGGCAAACATCAAAATGGCGATGAGTTCAAAAGACATTAGAGTTCTTCTCCGCGAATAGTAGCGATGTCTTTAAAGAACACGGCAATAGCTTGCAGCAGCATCAGGAAGATGCCGAGGGTGGCAATGGATTTGATCGGCCATAGATAGGGCCGCCACGCGGTGGCCGAACGCTCCATATGGCCCAGCACTTCTTTGGCACCTTCAACGCCGCCCTTAAAGAAGCCCGAGATGAGCTGGCCGTAAAATTCGTAGGCCCCCATATTATAGGGTTGGCCAAGCGAATAAGCAGTGGAGCCAATGGCCCCTTGCAGCAAGATCACCAGATAGAAGATCAGGCCAAAGATCGTGAAGGCATCGACCCACGCTTTGGTTTTGATCGACCAACTGCCATAAACAAGGTCCATGCGGACATGGGCTTTAAGCTGCATCGAATAAGGCCCGCCGAGCAGGTAATAGGCGACCATCACAAATTGAGCTGTTTCGAGCGTCCATGTGGTCGGGCGGATTTTGAAATCTGCCAGCCAGAACTGAAACCATGTGCCCGCAAACACCGAGCGGTCGCTCGACAGCTCGAACAGCACCTTTGAGAATGTGGAGAACAGCAACACCGCCATCAGCACAAAGATCAGATACATGGCCATGCGGCCCAACCGGTAGTTCACCGCTTCAACAATTTTCACATAGGCTACAATAAAGCGGGGCATCAGGATTCCTCGACCAAAGCATTGAGTGCCGATGTTAGGATATCACCCAGCCATGCGGCAACCTTGGCCTGATCTTTTTCGGTCCAAACCAGGTCATTACGGATTTCGATCATTGCGTTGAGCAGGCCAGCCGGTGCGGCGTGCTCGACAAGCGTATGAGTCACGCCGTCAGCGGGGCCATAAGGCTGGTTGCGCTCGGTCCGGTAGGCCGGATTGGCCGCAGCGGCTTCGAGCATGGCGTCAGCCAGCCGCGAATCGGCATCGTGCAGGATCCCGATCTCAACCGCGCGCGGTGCGCCATTATAGACAGGTGTAAAAGTGTGAATGGTCACAAGCACCGTTTCAGCACGTGTTTTGATCTGTGTTTCGAGCGCTTTTCGAAAGGGTTCGTATATATGGGTGGTGCGCTCATGGCGTTCGGATTCGGTCAGGCCCGTATTGCCGGGAATATTGAAAACCTCGCTCACCTCGCGGACAGCGTGGGGTGAACTGGGCGGGCGGTTACAGTCATAAACCAGACGCGAGATTTTGTGCGAGACCAGCGTGGCATCAAGCGATTCGGACAACAACTCAGCAACCTTCAACGCGCCCGGGTCCCAAGCAATATGGCTACGGCTGGCTTCTTCACTGAGGCCAAGGCTTGCCAGCCCTGCCGGAATAAACCTCGATGCATGCTCGCACACGAGCAGTACGTTCCCCGATGCGCCATTCCGCGTGGTTTTGACAACATTTGCCGGTAAAGTCGCCGGCCAAACAGGTTTGTTCGCTTGATTCAAAATATTGCCCAAATCACTTATCATACCGGAGTTCATGAAGAATATGTTTCAAAATGACGGCATGTGTCAATATTATTTCACAAATTAGACTGTCTGATGGCTCGAATATGGTATAAATTTTGAATCTGCTTAAATCTGGCCCAAGGAAAGCACCATGTCCCCTAACGACCTAACGGTTGCTCAACGAATCCAGGACGGATTTGACAGGCTAACCCGCGCCGAACGGCAACTGGCGAATATTATGCTGGAGAATTATCCGGTTTCAGGCATGGGTAGCATTACCGCGCTGGCGGAAAGTGCCGAGGTTTCGACCCCGACGGTCGCGCGGATGGCGCGCAAGCTCGATTTCGGCGGGTTTCCGGAATTGCAGGCACAATTGCGCGCGGAGCTGAAGGCCACAATCAGCGATCCGCTAACCAAGCACGACAAATGGGCGGCAGATGCACCCGATACCCATATCCTGAATCGGTTTGCGGATAATGTGATTGATAACCTGCGCAATACCTTGAAGCATCTGAACGCTGCCGAGTTTGACGAAATTGTGGAAATGCTCAGCAATACCGACCATTCCGTCGCCGTGGTTGGCGGGCGGTTGAGCCACAATCTGGCCAGTTACTTCTTTACCCATATGCAAATGATGCGCAATGGTGTCACCCTGATCGAACCCAATGCTAGCAGCTGGCCGCATTACATGCTGAGCATGAAGGAGGGCGACACGCTGGTCGCGTTTGATGTGCGCCGCTACGAGCAAGACCTGCTGCGCTTTGCCGAAATGGCCAAAGAGCGCGGCGTTCGGATCATCTTGTTTACCGACCAGTGGGGCTCCCCCGTTGGCAAATTTGCCGAACACCAGATCCACTCGCGAATCGAAGTGCCCTCGGCGTGGGATTCCTCGGTGGTGACCATGTTTATTTTGGAGGCCATCATTTCGGCTGTGCAAAACCAAAGCTGGGAAAGCTCGAAAGCCCGCATGGAAGAGCTCGAAGACCTGTTTGGCAAAACCCGGTTGTTCAGGAAGTTTGTCTGAATAGGGGCGCGACCACCGAGCGTAGCGAGGCCATGGCGCCGCAGCTCCATTTTTGAAGCCCCTTCAAAAATGCCACCTGAAAGATCTAGCGCTGTTGAGCGTGCGAATGCTCAGCCTTGAGGCAACACCGGCCCCCAATAGTACGGGCCTGTGCGAGGATTTTGTATTCACCATATACGGCCCGCTACCAGCTAAAGCGCATATCTTTGGTGGCTTCCAGAGGGGATTCGGTTTGAGCATTGCCCAGAATCATCTGGGCCGGTCGTTTGACGACAAAAAGACCCTATACGATGAAGGGGACTAGCAGATTGCGCATTTTTGAGAAAAATTGGCCAATTGGAATCATCGATTCTTCCGTCTTTTGCTTGCTCTTCCGGTTCGTGAGGTTGGGCCTGACTATATAACGGCGGCGATTGGCGCACTATGGCGGAAGTTTGCACCGCATGCTTTGCAAAACCCTTCAAAACAGGCTCATATTGGTTAGAAAATTGCGCAATGCAAAAAAAGTGAAAAAGATTGAATTTAAGTGTTGCGCACCCTGAGCTTTGGCCCTAGAACCCCCTTCACCGGCAGCGAGACAGTCACTAAGACATCGCAGCGGGATGCTCCGAAAAGGAGCTAGCTCTTTGAAATTGAATAGAAAAACGAAGAGATATGCGGGTGGTTTGGGTTTCGAACGGAGTTCGGACTATTTGTATATCAGGTTACTTAGGTT
>DFBP01000005.1 GCA_002366685.1 Rhodobacterales bacterium UBA3077
TACCTCGCCGCTGTATTGCTTTACAGCTACGAAGAAGGCTCGCCTTCCGAGCCGGTGCGGGTTTCGTTCCAACGCTACGTGCGCGCGCAGTAAGCGTATTCAATCAAATAGATCGGCCCGCCCTTTCGGCGGGCCTTTTTTGTGCTATATTTTGGAAAAACCGCCAGATATTTAGGTAGTTCAATGACTGATGCTCCAAATACCGTCCAAAGCGCCGACGCTAAAACCGTCAAGGAATGGTATGATCGCAACGAAATCGTGCTGGTAGATGTGCGGGAGACATCGGAGTTCGAACTTGAGCACATCGCCGGTGCGCTGTTGTTGCCTATGTCTTCGTTTGACGCTGAAATTTTTCCGGTAATTCCGGGCAAGAACGTGGTGCTGCACTGTGCCATCGGTAAAAGATCAGAGGCAGCCGGTAAAATGCTGTTGAGCGAAGGTCATCCCGGAGCCATTCATTTAACGGGCGGTCTGGACGCTTGGAAAGCTGCGGGGTTTCCGACCGAGGTGCAGATATTACCTCCAAACGAGCAAACACCCGCTCCTGTTTTCCTCTGCCCGCCGCCCGGCCACATTCTGGAAAAGGAATACCTGAAGCCGCTCAATATCGCCGCTGACGCTCTATCGCGCCATACCGGAATTTCTCCCAGTACAGTTGATGCCCTGCTCAAAGGCGAAACACCGGTTAGCGTTGAGCTGTCTTTACGGCTGGCGCGCTATTTCAGCACCGCGCCTGATTTCTGGGTGCACCTGCAGCTAGACCATGACATGGAGCGCGCCCGCCACGAAATGGGCGAGGAAATCCGCGCAAAGATCACACCCAGAACGGCACGCTAAAATCGGTAAAACCTACCCTGCCGCTTCAACCCTTACCGCTGCATATTTGACCTCGGCAATTTTTCCGACAGGGTCCAGAGCGGCGTTTGTCAAAACATTTGCTGCAGATTCTACATAGGCGAAGGGCACAAAAACCGTATTGTCAGGAATGGCGCGGTCAGCGCGGGCCATCAGGGTGATGTCACCGCGGCGTGTGGAAAGCCGAACCAGATCACCGGCATCCAATCCCATTTTGCGCAGGGTTTTGGGGTGGAGTGTGCAAGTGGCTTCCGGCTCGACAGCATCCAGCACCTTTGAGCGCCTTGTCATAGAGCCGGTATGCCAGTGTTCGAGCTGACGGCCGGTGATGAGTACAAAAGGGTAGCTTTCGTCGGGCCGCTCATCCGGCTCGGTTACCATCGCAGGCATGAAGTTTGCCACACCTCCGGCGCGTGGAAAACCGTCAGCAAAGACAATCGCTTGCCCCGGATCTTCAGGGGAGAGGCTGGGATAGGTCACCGCATTTTCTTGGCTCAAGCGCTCCCAGGAAATATTGTCGAGGCTCGGCATCAAAAGTTGCATTTCGGCAAACACATCCCGTGGGTGAGTGTAGGTCCAGCCTAGGCCAAGGCGGTTGGCGAGGTCGGTTGTGATCTGCCAGTCTGGGCGGGCTTGCCCCGGGGGGGTGATGGCGGCTCTACCCATTTGCACTTGGCGGTTGGTGTTGGTGACCGTTCCGTCCTTTTCCGGCCAAGCAGAGGCGGGCAGGATAACGTCGGCGAAATTGGCAGTTTCGGTCAGGAAGATATCCTGCACCACCAAATGGTCGAGCTTGGCGAGAGCTGTACGCGCATGCTGGACATTCGGGTCCGACATCGCAGGGTTTTCGCCGAGGATATACATGGCGTTCACGTCGCCCTCATGGATCGCATGGATGATCTCCACCACGGTCAGGCCTTTCTCGTTCGAGAAATCCTCAATGCCCCAGATATCGCAGAAATTCGCCCGCACTGCATCATCGGTTACACTCTGGTAATCGGGCAGGAACATCGGGATCAGGCCCGCGTCAGACGCGCCCTGAACATTGTTTTGCCCACGGAGCGGATGCAAGCCTGCACCGGGTTTGCCCACGTTTCCGGTCATCAGCGCAAGGCTGATCAGGCAGCGGGCATTATCTGTGCCGTGGATGTGCTGGCTGACGCCCATGCCCCAGAATATCATTCCGGCTTTGCCTGCTGCAAAAGTGCGGGCAATGGCGCGGAGTTCATCCGCGGGCACGCCGCACAGGGGGGCCATGGCTTCCGGGGAATAATCTTTCAGATGGGTTTGGAAGGTTTCCCAACCCTCGGTGAAACGGTCGATATAGGTTTGGTCGTAAAGCCCCTCTTCCGAGATCACGTGCATCATTGCGTTGAGCAGTGCTACATCGGAACTCGGGGTAAACATAACCCGATGGGTGGCGTAGCGGCCTAGCCCGACACCGCGAGGGTCAAGCGCGATCAGCTTTCCGCCGCGCTTGGTGAATTGTTTGAAAAAGGTGGCTGCCACCGGATGGTTCTCAATCGCATTGGAGCCAATAACGATTGCTACATCCGCGTTTTCGATCTCGTTAAAAGTGGCGGTAACCGCGCCCGAGCCCACGTTTTCCAGTAATGCAGCCACGCTCGAGGCATGGCAAAGCCGTGTGCAGTGGTCCACATTATTGGTGCCAAACCCCGCGCGGATCAGCTTCTGGAACAGGTAAGCCTCTTCGTTGGAGCACTTTGCTGAGCCAAATCCGGCAATGGCATCGCGGTTTTTCTGAAGCCCTTTTGCGGCTGTGTCCAAAGCTTCGTCCCATGTCGCCTCGCGAAAGTGGGTGAAGGGGTTGGCGGGATCAACATTCAAACCCTTTTCGGCACCCTCAATCCGGATCAACGGCTTGGTTAGCCGGTGCGGGTGGTGGATATAGTCAAACCCGAAGCGACCTTTAACACAAAGGCGCTCTTGGTTGGCCGGGCCATCTAGGCCGTCAACCCGCACGATTTTATTGTCCTTCACCTTGTAGGAAAGCTGGCAGCCAACACCGCAATAGGGGCAGACCGACGCGATCTCTTGGTCAAATTCCTTGGGTACCGGCGCAGCTGGTAGCAATGCACCTGTCGGGCAGGCTTGAACGCATTCGCCGCAGGCCACACAAGTCGAGGCCCCCATCGGGTCACTCTGGTCAAAGATAATCTGGCTTTCGGCCCCGCGATGGGCCATGCCGATCACGTCATTCACCTGAACCTCGCGGCAAGCCTGCACGCAGAGCTGGCAGTGGATGCAGGCATTTAAATCCACCTTCATGGCAACGTGAGAGTCATCCAGTAGCGGCACACTATCGCGCTTTGGAAAGCGGCTTTCCGATACACCGGCCAGTTTGGCCATATCCCAAAAATGATTATCTCCGGCAGGTTGGTCGGTGATCAACAATTCCATAACCATACGGCGGGCTTTGGTGGCCTTGGTTGAACCGGTGTTCACGACCATCCCCGCCTCAGCATTGCGGCTGCAAGAGGGTGCCAGCACCCGCTCCCCTTCGATCTCGACCATACAAGCGCGGCAGTTGCCATCTGCCCGATACCCCGGGCGGTCGGCGTGACACAGGTGCGGAAGCTTGGTTCCATGCCGTTTGGCGAGGTCAAACAGGCTCTCGCCTTTTTCAGCCTCCACGGTGTTTCCGTCGAGCGTGAGTTTGATCTTGTCGGTCATAGGGGTAGCTCCGGTTTTCGGTTTCTCAAAGCCTAACAAGCATATCCCGCACAATCAATGTCGTGTGGAAGCGACGCGCCATATGCAACTTTCGTCTTTTTGCTAAGTTATTTCACAAGGGCTGAGACTTGTTGCGCCTTTAGCCGATCACGCCCAACCGGCTACCATGCAGGAAACAACCTCCGCCTGTATTGCAACCGCAACAAAAGCTGGACTCCGCGCGGGGAGAAGCTCAAACGCTTTGCCGAGGGCAATCCATGGTTTCACTTTTTGGGATGCTCCGCCCCCGGAGGCGCTTTAGCTGGGGGCGGTTTCCGCCATGGATGGGCGCTGCCTGAAGCCGGCTTCCCATGTTGCCAGTTTTGGAGCTTGGCTACGCCAGTTGCGGGCGCCATGCCTAAAATCGACATAGGCAAGGGCAGAGCCCACAGCAATGCTGGCCATATCAACCAGGGCAAGGCTTTCTGTATTCGCTTCCAGATAATCTATGGCACGAGAGATTTTCCCCCATTGCCCCTCTACCCAGTCACTCGATTGCTGGGCTTCCGGCCGCAGCCGCGCTTCATAGGTCATTAGAACCGCCGCATCCATCATGCCATCGGCCAGAGCTTCCAGCGTAAGGCGGGGCCACAGGGCTTCCCCCTCGGGATAGAGCTTTTTACCGTCATTCAGCGTATCGAGATAACGGGTGATAACACGGCTATCAAACAGGGAGCTGCCGTCATCCAGCACCAGACAGGGGATTTTGCCAAGTGGGTTCACAGCCGGTACCGCTTCGCCCGGATTAACCGGTGTAACGGCCACGGTTTCCAGTTCGACCGTGTCTTGGAGGCCGGTTTCAATCAAGGCAGCCAAAACCTTGCGTACAAAAGGTGACGCGCTCGCATAGATTAGTTTCAATCGATTTCCTCCATCAGGGTGGCAAGGGCCGCAACCTCAGCCCCAATATCACTATGTTTGAGTTCTTTGGCCGCTTTCAGGCGCGCGGAGTCCGTCTTGTTTTGGCCAAGCTTCCAAGTCGCGTCAACCTCGGTGATTTCCAGTTCAACCGGCACCAGCATCCGCATCATTTTTGTGCGGTTTTCCGGACTGAGCTTGTCCAGATCCCACACCGGCTTGGGCAAAAGCCGGTGTTCAAAGGCGTTTGAAAGGCTCCGCAGATGCGGTTCCAGCGCCTCTGGCTCCAACACATTGAGGGTGCCGCGAATGTGAACCGCAACATAGTTCCAGGTTGGCACTTGCTGATCAATTTCGTACCAGTCCGGCGATATATAGCCGTCAGGCCCGCTTACCGCGAGCAGCGCTGGTTGGCTTCCGGCGCGCGCAACAGGGTTTGAGCGCAGCAGATGGAATGCCACCTTTGAGCGGTTTTCGTTGAATATAAAAGGAACGTGCGCTGCGAGCGGGCCACTGGCACCGTTTATACTCAGCACGCCAAAGCCGCGGTCGGCGGCAAAGGAAAGGCTTTTAATGTGGTCATCTGACCTGAAAATCGGATTTGGATGCATCGGGGCAGGCTAGGGCTGGCTTTCCGCAGGTTCAAGCAGTTTTTGCCTGCCAGGCTTCCAAAATCACTTGCCCGGTCATCAAATCTAGGTGAGCGCCGCCACCATTTTTGAACAGGGTTATATCCTCAGGTGAAACCCGCCCGCGCGCACCCTGTGCCAGATCATAAAGATCCCCCAAAATGTCGGTGCGCGCAATCGCGCCGCTGGCGAGCGGAAGGGTCATCTCGCCGATATGCTCAATTGTGGTATCCACGCTATCCACAAAAATACGGCTGCGTTGCAAGGCGAGGTCGTCGGCCTCACGCATTTCCTTGGTAAACGCGCCGATCAAATCCAGATGTTGGCCTTCTTGCAACCATGTTCCATCAAAGACAGGTTCTTTTGCCATAGTCGCCGTAGAGATGATATCAGCTTGGCGCGCGGCTTGTTGCAGGTTGGTAACCGCCCGCACATGCGGCTGGCCCTTGGCCAGTTCTTCGGCCTTCGCCGGGCTGCGGTTCCAGATCATAATTTCCAGATCGGGGAATAGTTTTGGATAGGCTTCGATCAAACCGGATGCCACGGTGCCGGCACCGATGATGAGAAGTCGTTTTGACTCAGGCCGCGCCAAAAGCTTAGCTCCCAACAAACTGTCGCCCACCGTTTTCCACTTGGTGACCAGAGCGCTATCGATCACCGCTTTCACCGCGCCGCTTTCATCGTCAAAAAGGAGCATGGCCCCTTGAACGGATGGCAGGTTTTTCAAGGGGTTACCGGGATAGACCGTCACCGTTTTTACGGCAACACCGTGCCCGTCAATCCACGCCGCGCGGGACAGGAGCGTATCATCACCTCTATGCAAAAACTG
>DFBP01000208.1 GCA_002366685.1 Rhodobacterales bacterium UBA3077
AGCGGGGCGGGTCACGCTTGCAATAACGGTCGCGGAGGGCTGGCACATCAACGCCCACAAACCGTTGGAAGACTATTTTATTCCCACAGAAGTTTTTGTGAATGACACAGCGCTTGCCGCTGACGCTTATCCCGAGCCGTTGATCACCACATTGGCCTTTAATAGGGAAAACCCGTTGGCTCTTTATGACGGAAAGCTACACCTTAGTGCACCCATTGTTGCGGGCGGAAATACAGTGAAATTAGCTTTGCAATCTTGCAGCGATGAAATCTGTCTGGCACCGGAAATTCTGACATTCAGTTTTTGGTAATCGCTTTTGAAAGAGCCAAAACGAAGACGGCGGAGAACATCTCCGCCGCCANNTCCATGCAGACATATTTCATTTCAAGATAATCCTCGACGCCGTGGTGGGAGCCTTCCCGCCCGAGGCCGGATTGTTTAACCCCGCCAAACGGCGCAACTTCGGTCGAGATCAATCCGGTGTTCACGCCAACCATGCCGTACTCAAGTGCTTCGGCGACGCGCCAGACGCGGCTAAGATTGTTGGCATAAAAGTAGCTGGCAAGGCCAAAGATGGTATCATTGGCTTGTTCGATCACATCGGCCTCGTCGGTGAAGCGAAACAGCGGGGCCACCGGCCCAAAGGTTTCATCATTGGCGACCTGCATGTCACGAGTCACGCCGGTGAGAATAGTTGGCTCGAAGAAGGTGCCACCCAGCGCATGGCGGTGGCCCCCGGTGGTGACAGAAGCGCCTTTGGCCGTCGCATCAGCGATATGCTCTTCCACTTTGGAAACAGCCGCTTGCGTGATCAGCGGACCGGCGATGATGCCTTCGTCAAAGCCATCCCCCACCTTCATGTTGCCCACAGCTTCGGCCATTTTGGCGGCAAATTCGTCGTAAACGCCGTCCTGCACGTAAATCCGGTTGGCGCACACGCAGGTTTGGCCGTTATTGCGGTATTTGGCGATCATGGCGCCCTCGACAGCGGCGTCTAGATCAGCGTCATCAAAGACGATAAACGGGGCGTTGCCACCAAGTTCCATCGACATTTTCATTACCTGAGCCGCGCCTTGGGCGAGCAGGATTCGGCCCACATTGGTGGAGCCGGTAAAGGTGAGTTTGCGAACTTTGGGGTTGTTGGTGAACTCTTTGCCAACCTCGGAGGCATGGCTGGAAGGCACCACTGAGAAGACACCCTTTGGTACGCCCGCACGCTCGGCGAGCAGCGCCATGGCCAATGCCGAAAGCGGGGTTTCGGCGGCCGGTTTTGCCACAAAAGTGCAGCCGACAGCGAGCGCCGGGCCAACCTTGCGCGCGATCATCGCGTTGGGGAAGTTCCACGGGGTAATCGAAGCCACCACACCAACCGGTTGCTTGAGCACCATGATACGCTTGGAAGGCTGATGGCCCGGGATTGTTTCCCCATTGATGCGCTTGGCTTCTTCGGAAAACCATTCGATAAAGCTGGCACCATACAGGATTTCGCCTTTGGCCTCGGGCAGGGGTTTGCCCATTTCAGCAGTCAGGATTGCGCCGAGGTCATCGGCATTTTCGACCATCAAATCATACCAGCGGCGCAGAACGGCGGCGCGTTCTTTGCCGGTGCGGGCCGCCCAGTCTTTTTGGGTGGCATAGGCAACATCAATCGCGCGGGTGGTTTCAGCCACGCCGCAATCGGCTACGTCACAAATTACATCCCCGCGCGCGGGGTTGGTAACAGCCAGTGTCGCGCCATCATCGGCATCTACCCATTCGCCGGCCACGAAGGCCTTGGTGATCAGTAGGGACGGGTCTTTGAGTTTTGAGATCAGATCGGTTTTATCGAGCATTGGGCCTCTCCATAAAGAAATTTCGCCGCGATGATGAGCGGTTTGCGATAATTTCGCAAGCGGATTTGCCGGATTCCTGAATTATGGTAAGATATTTCAAAAGGGGGGGCGAGTTGGCCAACAAAACGCAAGAAAACAACGCAGATGTATCTGCATTTCTGGACAGTGTCGAAAACCCGCAACGGCGCGCGGACACGAAGGCCGTTTGCGAGATGATGGCGCGGATATCCGGCGAACCCGCAAAAATGTGGGGCACCGCCATTATTGGCTTTGGTAACTACCACTATAAATACGCAAGCGGGCGCGAAGGGGATTTTATGCGCGTTGGCGTCTCACCCCGAAAAGCAGCGACAACAGTCTACATCCTGCCCGGTTATACCGATTTTGGCTATATTCTGGCGCGGCTCGGGAAGCACAAAAAAGGAAAGTCCTGCCTCTATATCAATAAGCTGAGTGATATTGACCTAGCCGTGCTAGAAGAGCTGATCGTGGCAGGGCTTGAGGATATGGCGAAGCGGTATCCTGCGAGTTAGAGCCGCAGGGGCAGATTATCCAACACCATGCGAGACATGTAACACGATTTCCACAGAAGATCTGTGGATGGTACGCAGGCTCCCTTCTGCACTCGCACCATTCGCAGGGGCGTTAACACGGAGGTAATCGAAGTGCCCTGCCCGGACGAAGGTGATTGAGCCTTTACCGCAACTGCCGCACTGCCTCTCCCAGCGCGATACCTGAAGATACCGCGACATTAAGCGAGCGTCCGCCCCCCGGCATCGGGATGAGCAGGCGGGCATCAGCGGCCATGGCCACGTCATCCGGCACTCCGGCGCTCTCTCTTCCGGTCATCAAAATATCACCGGCTTGGAACTTAAAATCCCACAAGGGTGTGGCGGATTTTGTGGTTAAGAGAATCAGTCGGCCTTCCCGTTGCTCTTGAAATAATTCCCATGAATCGTGGCGGGTGATATCCGCAATATCAGCATAATCCATTGCAGAGCGCCGCAGAGCTTTAACCGAAAACGGGAAGCCGCAGGGTTCGATCACGTCAATTGGAACGTCAAAACAGGCGGCGAGGCGAATCATTGTGCCAAGATTTGGCGCAATATCGGGCTGATATGCAGCGATTCGAAGCTTTTGGGGCAATATTTTCACTTTCTTTAGGCATGCGGCGCAAAGTCCGCTGGACCCGTGGGCCTCTCAGGTGTATTCGGTTCGGGCAATGCCTGCAATCAGCGGGTTGAATATGTATATCCAGCCCGAAAAGGGCAACAGCAAGGGGGGACGTCCATTGTCTCACGCAGAAGATACAGGCTCGCGCCGCGATTTCCTATATGTCGCGACCGCCTCGACCGGGGCGGTGGCCGTAGGTGCCGCCGTTTGGCCGCTGGTTGACCAAATGAACCCAAGCGCCGATGTTCAGGCGCTTTCTTCGATCGAAGTCGATATTTCAGAGGTTGATCCGGGCACCCAGCTCACCGTTAAATGGCGCGGCAAGCCGGTTTTCATCCGGCACCGCACGGAAGACGAGATTGCAGCTGGACGTGAAACCGCCTTGGAAGACCTGCCGGACCAAACCTCGCAAAACCAGAACGGATGGGCAGCTGACGCTTCCGACGCCAACCGCACGCTGGATGAAGCTGGTGAATGGCTGGTTATGATCGGCGTTTGTACCCACCTCGGTTGTATTCCTATCGGCGACGGCCAAGGCGATTTTGGCGGCTGGTTCTGCCCGTGCCACGGTTCGCACTATGATACCGCTGGCCGTATTCGCAAGGGGCCTGCCCCGCTCAATCTTCTGGTGCCGACAGCCGAGTTCCTGTCCGACACCGTCGTCAAACTAGGTTAAGGGAGAACATCATGGGTGGTATCCCACACGATCACTACGAGCCAAAATCCAAACCGGAAAAATGGCTTCATTCGCGGCTCCCTATTGTAGGGCTGGTTTATGATACAATCATGATCCCGACGCCTAAAAATCTGAACTGGATGTGGATCTGGGGCATTATCCTTACGTTCACA
>DFBP01000251.1:0-241 GCA_002366685.1 Rhodobacterales bacterium UBA3077
AAAGAAGACCACGCGCTGGTAAGAATGGGGTCGGCAGCAATGCCGGCCCCATTTGCTTTTGGGGTGCGCTGGTACGGGTCTGCGCCTCCAATCCATCGCCGCATTTCGCTGTGCCGCCCCGCATATGGGCCAAATGGACCCCAGCGATTTGCTTCAGTTGCAATTTCTCCGCTAAACTCCCCGTGATGGAGAGGGTTTCGCCAAGCATCTGTGCCAGCAATCGGGCCACAAGAGCGCCATT
>DFBP01000251.1:248-2981 GCA_002366685.1 Rhodobacterales bacterium UBA3077
ACTGGCTGTACTGGCCGCGTTGATAGCGCTTTCCCCCATCTGTTCGGCCCCTGCCTTTGCGCAAGCAGCAGAGCGGGAATTTGACGAACACTTCGCCCCCTTCAACACCGCACCGCCGCTGTACCAACCCAGCGCAGACGAAGGGGCGGTTGACCTGACCACCATCAACCCGCCGCGCGAAGGGCATAACGTCATTCGCAGCCTTGGGCGCGGTACCGCGTCTTTTTACGGCAAAAGGTTTCATGGCCGAATGACCGCCAATGGCGAGCTGTTCGACATGCACGCCATGACCGCCGCGCACAAAACATTGCCCTTTGGCACAAAGGTGCGCCTGACCAATCCGACCAATAGCAGATCCGTGGTGGTGCGGATCAACGACAGAGGACCGTTTATCCCGGGCCGCTTGATTGATGTCAGCCGCGCCGCCGCACGAAAACTCGGCATGATTAAGCGGGGCCATGCTTCTTTGCAGTTGGAAATTGTCAAATAGCTGCGGGCAATTTTCGCAAAGTTCAATTTTGACACATTTGACAGCGTGACGGCGTCACTTTTGGGCTTTTCTCTATGAGTTTCAATGTGTTGTAGAGAAATTCCAATTTTGACACTTTTCCAACTTGCCGCACGGGCTTTGCGTCCTGCGTGAGGGGCACCGCCAAGCCACCCCGCCCGCCGTTTCAGGCAGTGCAGATGTAGAGACATCCGACGAAGTAGGAAAATAGTCCCAACGCAACGGTGTTGGCTTGGTCAGCGATCTTTGGCGCTACGACCTATGGCTTGGAATGTCCGGCGAGCGACCAGCGAGCCGCAAGGGCGACCGCCCGCCCGCAGGCCTGAAAGGCCGAAGATATCGCAGCACGGAGGTGCTGCGGAAAACAAAAAACGGCGACTGCCCGACGCGGCTTATGCCGCGAAGCCAAGGGATGCGAACGCATCCCGCCCGGCGTTTGAGGGACGAAACGGACAAACCGGCGTCCGGGTACGAGATAAAGGTCTGTTCAAAATTTGAACCTGAAGGTTACATCTGAGGCCACGATTAAGACCTCTTCAATCAGTATTTATAGAAAAATACTTGCAGCATTCTCACAAACTAAACAACACATTTAGGAGTGATCCCAATAGCCAAGACAGGGCATCCTCCATTGCGGCCAGCATCAAGCCGATATAATAATTTTCCCATCCATGTTGTTGAGGCACCAAATTTTTTGTAAACTTCTTCGCTTCCCTCTGTGCCATCTTTCTTCAGCACATGCCCCAAGCCTCGAAAGAAATCTGTATCGAGGGACGAACCTCTGGTCAGCAAAACCCCAACATCGATTGCACCGGCTTCGTAGAAGGCAGAAAATGCGTACAAGTCACGATCGTAAGTTTGGTCCTTACTGTTCCATTCAAGATCTAGCGCGACACGGCCATTGAGGAAGTCGATCCGATGACCGTCAAGAAACCCTTCTTTTGTGTATTCATCAAGAACATGGTCCTTTTTTTTCGCGTGCAGAAGCTTTACGTGCAAATCTGCTGTTATTCTTGCCTCTTGCCAACCAGCAGATTGAGCAAAAAGGCTATCAACGTACTTAGCAACTGGACCCTTATTTCCACCCGGAGTTCGAATCATCTCTTCAGTAATAGTAAAATCGTTCAGAGCGCGAACGATATTTGATAAGTGCTCGGGGAAGCCTTGAGCTAAAACTGCCGCAGCGTTCCGATAACTAAATATCTCAAATTTCTCACACAGATCGGACCCAAACAGTTTCTCGACTTGGCTAGTGTGATCCGCACCATTCCCAGATGAGACATCATCTCCCATCTCATCTTCCATATCGCTGCCTGTCATTCTGCGGCATCCGCGACTGAATTGAAGCTATACGTATCCCAATTAGGTTCATATTTGTCGTTCGCCTGATTGCCCCAGACAATCCAATTTGGCCTAGTTCCTCTACTGAAGAGTTCAATGCGTGGCCCCCAGCTGCACCCTTCTATCAACTCATATTGCTCGTCAGGTTTGCGGCTGTGCTCCCGCTTCCGAGACTGAATCATATTTACTTGTCGTCGGCCAGGAGCAAGCGTTCTTGCATTCTTGCCACGAACCCCAAACAAGAGAATCTCAGTCACATTTCGGAAGTAAAATCCTACACCCCGTCCATCGGATCCACCGTCTTTTCTAATCTTGTGCCAAATGATGTTTGAAACGTACCGAAACCCCCAAGCATCCATTACCCGTAATCCATCCGGTAGAAGGGCATTGGGAACCCACATATATAAATGGGATGGATCCGCGGAAATGTCGCTTACTGGAAGATTGCAGATATCGTCGAGCTCCATCGTCGGATATCTGTTTAACCTCTTGTGCTCAGGTGCAACTTTTCCAGTTCGATTCTGGAATTGCCAAGGGGGATCCGCAAGAATTGTCCCAAATTTGACTTCATCAGCGACCTTTAAAAGATCTTCGTTGGGATTTGGATTGGAAAGGAACATAAGGTGACCATGTCGCCCGAGGCTTTTCAAGTCAACAGCGATTAACCTGATACCCCCAATTCGGCAACATCCATGGTAATTACATTCTCGTCTTTGTCATACACCAGCGCATTATTTATCCGGACAGGCCCAATGATTGAGACTATCAAACTGATGAAAAGCCGAAAAGAGCAGTGAGGATAAAATCAATCTATAATCATTGATTCCTTCCGCACTCACCTCCGCTCACTTGGCTATCCTCGCTTCGCTACTTGAGGACTCTCG
>DFBP01000251.1:3009-3254 GCA_002366685.1 Rhodobacterales bacterium UBA3077
ATTGTCGTTAGGAAGTGGCGCTTGTTTTCTTGTTTCACCTCAAGCGCCGGCGTTCGCCTCCGCTCAATTGGCTTCCGGCCTAACGGCCGACGCCCGTTTTTGTTGTCCTAACGCTTCGCTACTTGAGGACTCTCGCCCTTGCGGTCACCTAATCGGTGACCGCACCATTCCAAGCCGAGGGGTTTCTCAGCTTCTCTTGGTGCTAACCCAATGGCTTGGCGGCGGAGCACGGCGCGCAGCGCCGC
>DFBP01000095.1:0-6300 GCA_002366685.1 Rhodobacterales bacterium UBA3077
CAGCGCAACGGCACCCTGTTTATGGATGTTGAGCGACAGCTTCACATGTTTCAGCGTGCGTTTTGGGAAAGCGACATTGATATTCGGCCTTACTCCAAAGCTTTCGAGACCGCGCGCAAGCCCAAGCCGCATCTGGATTCGCTGGGTATCCACATTCCTGACGTCTACGAAGACAAATTCGGCGTATCCGGATTGCATCGGTATTGGGCGATCCTTGCCCATATGCTTGCCCACAAAAAATGGACGAAGCCGCTGCTTGCCGACAATTTTAGCGTATTCCAGCACATCGCGATTGAAATATTCGAGGATTCACGGGTTGAACACCTCGCAATGCAAAAATACCCGGGCCTGCGCCCGCTCTGGATATCGATGCACCCTATTCCAAAGCCCGGCTCCTGCCCAAACGATTGGGCCTGCATCCGCCACAAACTGGCGATGATTTCTTATGCAATTCTTAACCCGGAACACCGCTACACCGATCCGGCATTGCTTGAATTTGTCGAAAAATTCCACGAACGCTTTGCCGCCGATCCGCATGATCCAAAACTGGCGGTTGATCTTGGCGTTCAATGGCTCGCCAAAAATTATGATCATAGCTTCAGGCAGCCAAACGTTTGGTTTGAAAACACCGAAGTTCATTACCGCGACGACAATCGCTATTTGTGGATGTTTCTTGAAGAAGCCGAGGAAAAAGATGATTTTCATTCCGACCACGGTGCACAGGACCGCAAAGCTGACGAAGACGATGACGGCCTCCTTCCACCGCGGTTTTACCCCGAATGGGATTACCAGCTGCAAGCCTATCGCCCAGACTGGGTGACCGTACATGAAAGCCATCAGGAAATGGGCAACGCAGCGGAAATTGACCAGCTTTTGGATAAATATGACCGTTTGCTAAAGCAGTTAAAAGCCATCGTAGATTTGCTCAAACCCCAGCAACGCAAACGCGTGCGCTATCAGAACGAAGGCGATGATCTTGATTTGGATGTCGCCTTGCGGGCCGCGATTGATTATCGCATCGGGTCCACACCTGACACGCGCATAATGCAAAGCCACGTTAAAGATGGACGTGATATCGCGGTAATGCTGCTAATTGACCTGTCTGAATCGGTGAATGACGTACCCGCTGGGGCAGACAGCACGATTTTGCAACTGTCACAGGAAGCGGCCGCGCTTTTGGCCACATCGGTTGAGGCATTGGGTGATCCGCTTGCAATTGGCGGCTTCTCGTCAAACACCCGCCACGAAGTCAGTTATTCTCATTTCAAAGGCTTCAAGGAACCTTGGGCCGACGCTGCAAAAGGTCGTCTTGCCGCTATGGAAGCGGGATATTCAACCCGCATGGGTGCCGCCTTGCGCCATGCGGGAAGCTATTTGGAAAACCGGCCTGAAGAAAAACGTTTGTTGCTGGTTCTGACCGATGGCGAGCCGCATGACATCGACGTTAAAGACCCGAAATACCTGCAACAAGACACACATTTGGCGGTTGGCGAACTGGCGAGCAAAGGCGTTACCACCTATTGCATAAGTCTTGATCCGAAGGCCGATGATTATGTCGCTGATATTTTTGGCCGCAACAATTTCACCGTGATCGACCGTGTGGAAAGTTTGCCAGAAAAGCTGCCAAAGCTGTTTATGTCACTTACCCGCTAGCAGGCCGATGATGCGAACGTAGTCTGGCGCACAAGTTCTACACAACGCAGGCCTTACATGGCGGTGCCTTGAGGGCCGTATACTGGCAACCGGAAGTTGGCCGAACCTATAAGCGTTTGGGTATATAGCGAGCGGTCGCCGGATCTGCAAACACGGCACACATGGGTGCCGGAAAGCAACGCTGATCCCAAATTAATCCTCTGGACGAGATGATGCCTTGGAACTACAGTTCGGACGCGCAAATTTCCGACGCTAACAAACTACGTTATAGTTCGAATGAACAAACTGGACTCGCTATGATTGAAACCAACTCCGTTAATTTTCTAGATTGTACGTTCCGTGACGGTGGATACTATAATTCGTGGGATTTTTCGCCCGATCACATTAATTCGTATCTTGAGGCGATGGTGTCAGCGGGCGTTGGAATTGTCGAGTTAGGTTTCAGATTCACCAAGAACAGCGAATTTTTGGGGCCATGTGCCTTTACAACTGACGAATTTGTTGAAGAACTGAAAGTCCCGAAAAGCTTGACCGTTGCGGTAATGCTTAACGGTTCGGATCTGTTGGGGGACGAAGGTTTGGAGCCTGCGCTGACAGCACTTTTTCCAAATGAAGCAAAAAACAGTCCGGTTGACCTTGTCCGAATTGCTTGCCATGCGCATGAATTCACAAAGGTTCTGCCGGCTTGCCAGTGGTTAAATGATCGGGGATATCTGGTCGGTTTTAACCTTATGCAGATTTCGAACCGCGAAAAGAGCGAAATCGAAGAGCTGGCCAAAGAAGCCACCAAATGGCCAATCGAAGTTCTTTATTTTGCGGACAGTATGGGCAGCCTGACTCCACAGAAGACGATTCAGATTGTTAAGTGGCTGCGAAAGCAGTGGTCCGGGCCGATAGGTATTCACACTCATGACAATATGGGCATGGCCCTGCAAAACACACTGGCAAGCATTGGCGCCGGCGTAACGTGGGTTGATGCTACCGTGACAGGGATGGGGCGCGGCCCGGGGAATGCCAGCACCGAACTTCTAGCCATCGAGATGGAAGAAATAACGGGAAAAACGCCCAATCTGGTGCCGATGATGAGCCTTATCGAAACTGTATTCCAACCGATGAAGAACAAGTATCGCTGGGGGTCTAATCCTTTTTATTATCTCGCCGGGAAGCATTCAATACACCCGACGTATATTCAGGAAATGCTCGTCGATACCAGATACGATAACGAAGATATATTGGCTGTAATTGACCACCTGCGATACTCAGACGGGAATAAGTACAGCCGGAAAGCTTTGGATGCCGCGCGCAACTATTACCGCAGTGAGATAGATGGTGATTGGGAAGCGGCTGGCTCATTTGGTGAGCGGGAAGTGCTCATTCTCGGGCCGGGGCCCAGCGCCAAGCGTTATAGCAAGGCTGTTGAAGCCTTTGTCCAGAAACACAAACCGGTCGTACTGGCACTCAACACCACCACACCAATTTCTCAAGATCTTATCAATCTTCGCATTGCCTGCCATCCGGTGAGGCTGATTGCGGATAGTGAAACGCATAAAACCCAACAACAACCGTTGATCGCGCCGGTTTCTGCATTACCCGACTCTATGCTTGCCGGTTTGGCCGGAAAAACGCTGCTGAATTTTGGTCTGATGGTTGAGCCGGATAAATTTGAATTTCATGCCCGCCGCTGCGTGGCGCCGCTGCCGCTGGTATTGGCTTATGCATTAGCGGTAGTGACGAGCGGAAAATCCAACCGGATATTCCTTGCCGGATTCGATGGTTATGAAGGACTTGACCCCCGCAATGAAGAACTGGAGGCGCTGCTGAAGCAGTTTTCGGCAAGCTCGGGAGCGCCGCAAATTATTTCGATCACCCCGACAGCATATCGAAACGTTGATGTCCGTTCCGTATTTGGAGAAATCAAATGAGAGCTTGTATCATCATTCCGGCCCGCTATGCCTCAACGCGGTATCCCGGCAAGCCTTTGGTCCAACTCCTCGGAAAACCAATGATTTTATGGGTGGCTGAACTGGCCGCAAAATGCGTCGGCCAAACCCATGTATATATTGCAACCGAAGATGACCGGATTGCCGCGGTTGTGGACGCTGCGGGGTTCAACTTTCTCATGACCAGCCCCTCAGCCGCCACCGGCACGGATCGCCTCGCGGAGGCGGCGTTGATGATCGATTACGACCTATATATTAACGTGCAAGGGGATGAGCCTCTGATCCACCCGGAAGATATTGCAAAGGTTATCGTGAAGAAAGAAGAAAACCTGAATTGCATAATAAACGGATACTGCTGGATGGCTGCGGATGAAGATCCGGACAGCCGGGATATTCCGAAAGTCGTTTCATCCGAGGATGATACCTTACTCTATATGTCTCGCGCGGCCATCCCGTCATTCAAAGACCAGAGCTGTGCGCCGGAACGTTATAAAAAACAGGTATGCATTTATGCATTTACCAAGGCAGAATTGCAGGCCTATGCCGGGTTTGGCCGCAAAGGAAGTGTTGAACACCACGAGGATATCGAAATTCTGAGGTTTTTTGAGCTTGGCAGCAAAATACTCCTTGTCGAAACCCAGCCCGGTAGCCTGGCTGTAGACACCCCCGGCGATGTGGCCAAAGTAGAACGTGCCCTGAAGGATCGGCACCCGTCGTGAACCTATCAAAATATAAAACGCTCGTTTTTGATTGCGACGGCGTAGTCCTCGATTCCAATCGTGTTAAAACAGACGCGTTTTTTAATGTCGCTTTGCCTTTTGGCAAGGCAAGTGCCGAGGTGCTCAAAGCCCATCATGTAAAACACGGCGGTGTTTCACGTTACGCCAAGTTTGCCCATTTTATAGAACACATATTGCCTGCCGGCACGGCTAACACCAATCTGGAATCCCTATTGGAAGCCTATGCAGCGGAAGTGCAAAGCGGGTTGCTTTCTTGCAGCGTGGCGCGTGGCTTGCAACGCCTTCGTGAACAAACAGCCGGCGCTAAATGGTTGATCGTGTCTGGCGGGGATCAGGCCGAGCTAAACGATATTTTCCGCCAGCGAGGGATTTCGGACTTTTTCGACGGCGGGATATTCGGAAGCCCTGATAACAAGATTGATATTTTGGCGCGTGAGGTTACCACTTCAAACATCACAGAACCTGCACTCTTTATCGGAGATAGCAAATATGATTTCGAAGCGGCCCGTACACAGGGAATGGACTTCTTATTTGTCCATAACTGGACAGAAGTGAGCGACTGGCCAGATTTTGTATTCGAAAACGATCTGGAATCCCTACCCTCGATCACTGAGCTTCTGGCTTAAGGCTCATCAAACCTATCAAGCCGTTGTTGCAAAAAATCGTAGGTTTTTGTAAAGGCCACTGCACCTTCGAGTCGGACCTTTTGCGCCGCAGAAGTAAAGCTCCGCCGATAATCCGGTGCTAAAAGCTTGCGGACATTTTCAGCCAGACCCGCCGCATCACTGACCTGAATCGCTGCCCCTGCCGCATGGTATCTTTGATACGCCTCTTTGAAATGCTCCACGGACCAACCGTATATAATGGCCGAGTCAAGCGCAGCGGCTTCGAAAGGATTGTGCCCCCGATCAGCCGACAATGAGCCCCCGATAAAAGAAATGGGAGACAGCCGGTGCCAAAGCCCCATTTCCCCGATCGTGTCTGCCAGAAATACCTCGCATGTAGCCGTTGGCAGCTCACCCAAGGATCTCTGCGCAATTTCCCACTTTTCGTCAATCGTGCTTTGAATACACAAAGCCGCATCTTCAGGGTGGCGAGGGGCGTGGATCAACAAAATGTCCGGATGGGTTTTGAGCAGGGCTTTGTGAGCAGCCACAATCTGGGAAAACTCGTCGGGGTGGGTAGAGCCGGCAAGCCATACTGGGCGGTCGCCGATAGCGGCCTGAACTTCGTCAAAAACCGAAGAAGCGGCCGGGTCCATCACAGCGGCTTCTTTTAACGAGCCAACACAGTGCAGATTGCCCTCAGCCAAACCAAGACTCCGATAGCGAGCGAGCGCCTCCTCATCTTTGATCAGAGCGGTTTCAAACGGGGATAAGAGTTTTCCAATACTGCCCTTGAATCGCTTCATTCTGGTGTAAGACCTCTCGGAGATAACGCCATTGATCATAACCGCCGGAATTTCACTACGATGGATTTCAGAAAGAATGAGAGGCCAAATATCGCTTTCCGTCCACACAACCAAATCTGGTTTCCAATGTGCCAAAAACCGACGAATAGACGGTTTATGCTCAAACGGGATCATTTGATGCACGGCACCTTCGGGCAGAGACTCAACCATTACCTTTGCGGAAGTTCGTGTGAGGGAGGTAACCAATACCCGCCAATCGCTGTTTTCCTCTAGAAGCTTACGGATAACATCCAAAAGCGCGACAGATTCCCCGACCGAAGCCGCATGAAACCAAACCAATTTGTGGTCGGGGCTGCGATTTGCACTTGTTTTGCCCCAACGCTCTTTTGCACGCTGAGGATCTTCTTTCTTTTCCCGAATCCATTTCCTCTGGATAAAAAAGAGAACACCAGAAGCAGGCAGTGAAAGTAGACGATATATAAATAGCACCATTTTATATGTCCTGTGGAGTGGCGGTTTTTTAGGCGTTGGACAGCCTATTGGCATATAGCGGTAG
>DFBP01000095.1:6342-6631 GCA_002366685.1 Rhodobacterales bacterium UBA3077
CCATCCCTCCACAGCGATTAACGATGGCGGACAAATCTAGATAAATTGGCTTAAAGGGGCTTTTTGAACACAGCCAGGCACGACCTCACTCTGGCCAGAAAAGCTTTGTGGCCGAGCCCTTCAGGCCAGCGAGGTGGGTGTGAGGGCCCGGTCGCGCAGCGAGATCATTTCGCGCAGCAGCCGGTGCAACAATGACTGGCGCGTAGCGGCATGGTCGGGGTCGCTCCAGAGGTTCGTCATTTCATCGGGGTCGTCCACAAGGTTATAAAGCTCGCCCCAGTCGGAACCC
>DFBP01000275.1:0-4322 GCA_002366685.1 Rhodobacterales bacterium UBA3077
TGCGTGTTCCTGCCCGGTTGGGAAGAAGACGTATTCCCTAGTCTACGTTCCATGGATGAAAATGGTGAAAAAGGATTAGAAGAGGAACGGCGGTTGGCTTATGTGGGCATTACTCGGGCCGAAAAATATTGCACGATATCCTTCGCTTCTCAGCGAAGAATGTTTACCAAAAGAGGACCAAGAGTAATGTCTCAAGTGGCCTCAAGGTTTATTGACGAACTCCCACCTCAGCATGTTGAAGTTTTGACTCCGCCACCTCTTTACGGCGGCAATTACGGCGCCNNTGCGTGTTTTTACCGGGCTGGGAAGACGGGCTTTTCCCGAGCCAGCGCTCGATGGATGAAAGCGGTATAAAAGGCGAAGAAGAGGAGCGGCGGCTGGCTTATGTGGGCATTACCCGAGCCGAAGAAATTTGCACTATTTCATTTGTGGCCAACAGAATGTTGCATGGCCGCTGGCAAAACGCCCTGCCCTCGCGGTTTATTGACGAGCTCCCGCCCGAGCACGTGGAAGTGCTGACCCCACCGGGGCTTTACGGCGGCAATTACGGCGCCGCCGCCCCGCGCAGCCATATTGAAGAACGCGTTATAGAGGCAGACACCTACCGCTCACCGGGTTGGCAGCGGCTGCAAAACCAACCGCGCCGGAGCACGGCCCCTAGGGCGCGGCAAGTGGTGGAAGACGCGATACCGGTTTTCGAACTTGGCGAGCGCGTTTTTCACCAGAAGTTTGGCTATGGCGCGGTAATTGCGATGGATGGTGACAAGCTCAGCGTCGCGTTTGAAAAATCGGATACCAAGAATGTGATGGCCGGCTATGTAACTCGCCCAGACGATGTGCCGTTCTAGCCTAACAAGGCAATTTTCACACCTCAAATTCAGATCATCAGCCAATGTCTATTCTTCGTCGCGGCAACAAAAGCGAATAGTCTCACCTTGGCTTGAGGTAATTCAAGACCGACGAGACAGGTTAAATTGCAATGTGTACTGCGCGGATGAGACTTGTGGGCTTGGCTTATATAAACAAGTGACAAAATGTTGCCATTGGTGGCTTTAATTCTTTAAAATCAAAGTGGTTCGAACTATCTGCATTGAATTGGCATGAATAGGTTGCAAGCTGAATAGAGCCGTGGCATGGTGCGGCTGAAGTGCTCTTTTTGTTACGTTCTGCGCTTTAAAGAGTTTTATTTTCCCGTATCAGACCGAGCTTTAGACCGATAATTTTTACCGGAGTCTTGCATGCGCTCGATTATACTATCTTTTGCCACCCTGGTTTTCGCCTCTACCGCCCAGGTTGTTGGCGCCCAGGAAACCCCCAAAATCGCATTTGTGTACATTTCGCCAGCTGAAGATCCGATCGGTTGGACCCACGAACATGACCGCGGTAGAGAAGCGGCGCAGGAGTATTTCGGCGACCGGATCGAAACCGTGTTTTTCGAAAATGTGCCCGAAGGGGAAGAAGCCCTCGTGACTTTGCGTCAGTTGGCGAGCGACGGGTATGATATGGTTTTCACAACCTCATTTGGTTATATGAGCCCGTCTATCAATTTGGCTTTTGAAAACCCTGACATGCGGATTGAACACGCATCAGGATTTGTGCGCGCCGGAAACATGTCTACCTATAATGTGCGGTTTTACGAAGGGCGTGTTTCGCAAGGTATTATTGCGGGCCATATGACNNGGGATTAACTCTGCATTTTTGGCAGCGCGCTCAGTCAACCCCGACATCGAATTCGAAATCGTGTGGTTGAACTCCTGGTACAACCCGCCTGCGGAAGCGGAAGCGGCGCGGCAGTTGATCGCCAACGGTGCCGACATTTTGATGCAGCACACAGATACTGCAGAGCCGATGAAGGTTGCTGAAGAAATGGAAGTTTTCGCATTTGGTCAAGCGTCGGATATGATTGATTATGGCCCAAACGCGCAGCTTTCGGCTTCGGTCAACAACTGGGGGCCTTATTATATTGGCCGTATTCAACACTTGCTGGACGGCACGTGGGAAAGCACCGACACATGGGGCGGACTGGGCACGGAAATGCTTTCGATCGCGCCTTTTTCTGACCGAATCCCTCTCCGGGTTCAGGAACAGGCCGCTGATGCTATTTCGCGTATTCGGCAGGGTAGATTGCACCCGTTTACCGGCCCGATCCGTCGGCAAGACGGCACCGGATGGCTGGCTGCCGGAGAAACGGCATCGGATACAGATCTGCTGACAATGGGTTTCTTTGTTGAGGGCATCACCGGGATAATTCCGCGCTGATCCACCCCTGATTTATTTATAATGAACGAGAATGGTATGAAACAGTATATAAAAAAACTGACAGCGGGCTTGGTGGCGGCAGCGCTTTTGTCATCTTCACCAGTTACTGCCCAAGACGGTATGGTCACGCTCCGGTCTCTGGATCAGGCTTTTGAAGCCACCGGCGAACTGGTCTCCTCTGACAAAGATTTTTATGTGTTGCGGACCATCGTAGGGGACATGAATGTTCCACGTGACGATGTTGAGTGCATTGGTGCGACCTGCCCTTCCGAAAACACGGAAGTCAGGCTGGTATCTGGCGACGGGTCTGAATTTTCGGGAGCATTGCTTGGCTATGACGGCGTAAGCTATATCTTGCAAACAACTATCGGGGTTCTGACCATTCGTGGCGAATTTGTGCAATGCGAAGGCGATGCCTGCCCGGCTGAAACACAAGTTGCAGAACTTGATTCTGAAGTGATTTTGCGCTCCGGTGACGGGACTTTCTTTAGCGGTACATTGCAAGGTTTTGACGGCACAAACTATCTACTCGAAACTTCGCTCGGTTTGCTAACAATCCGCAGCGAATTTGTGCAGTGCGAAGGCGCTGCCTGCCCCGATACAGGGCCGGTTGTGGCCAAATTTACAATTGCATCACCTCCGGGCGAGGGCGAGGCCTTTATTGGCGAAGCGCTGACTCGGTTTGTGAATGAAAAATCCTTGAACCTGACCCGCTCTCTTGGCGGCAACGGCAATGTGCAATACCTTGTGGGTGGCAATGACGGGACTTTGGTCGCCGATATTACCGTTGTACCCGCCACCGACCAGGAGTCCATCGAGGCGTTGTTTTCAAGTGGCGCGGCTTTCGCATTGACGCGCGAAGCCTTTTCGCCTGAAGCTGTGGCCGATGTCACCAACCTGGCCGTGACCGAGATCGCCCAGTTTCTGGATTCGCGCCCCATCGCGCTGGACGCACTGGTTGCGCATATCCACCCTTCTAACCGGATTGATTCAATTTCGATCGAGCAAATCGGGGATATTCTCTCGGGCCGGATCACCAACTGGGGTGAGATCGGTGGAGATGACGCGGATATTAACCTGCACGTGCTGAACGCTGAAAGTAACCTCGCGCGTATCGTAACGCGCGATATTCTTGCGCCGCGCGGGCTTTCCGTTTCAAACGGTGCAACCGTTCACCCCAGCCTTGACCAGCTAGCTGCAAATGTTGCGAATGATCCGTATGCCTTTACGGTTTCCTATCGTTCGGCGCAACAGGGCTCAAAGATTACCAGCACGCGAAATGCTTGTAACATGTTCTCTAGCGCCAACTCTTTTTCTCTACAGACAGAAGAGTATCCACTGACCATGACGTGGAACCTCTACATGGTTAAAGGTCAGGAAGTACCAGAGGTTGCGACTGGCCTCGCTGATTATCTGGTATCGGATCAAGGGCAAGCTGCCGCTGAACAAGTTGGGCTCGTTGGCCTGGCAATTGACCGGCAACCAATGAGCGAGCAAGGCGAGCGCTTGCTGTCTGCGATTTTGGCTGAAAATATCAACGCTCAGGGGGTCAACGCCTATCGCGGCTACCTTGCCGAAGTTTCGGCGGCCACAAGGCTTTCAACAACGTTGCATTTTGTGACCGGCTCCTCTGCGCTGGACGAACGCTCGCGTAGTGATATCCAACGTATTTCCAACCTTGTTAGCCGTGGGATGCTGAATCGCGATAACCTGATGCTTATTGGCTTCAGCGACTCGGTGGGTAGTTTTACCGCCAACGTCAACCTCTCGCGCAATCGGGCAGGCGTTGTTAAAGCACTGATATTGCAAGATAACGTAGGACGTTTGGACTCTGAAGACATCCTCGCCTTTGGCTTTGGCCCTGTGGCCCCGGTAGGGTGTAACAACACGATTGAAGGCAAAAGCCTGAACCGCCGTGTTGAGGTTTGGGTCCGTGGCGAAAACCAGCAGGCGCTGCGCTAGACACCTGTAATCGGGAAAAGCTGAAGCTAACCGTTTTTCAGCTTGCTGAAAAACTCGCTTTTTCCGAGCGGGGGGCAATTGGCCTCCCCGAGGAAAAAGCG
>DFBP01000275.1:4384-17413 GCA_002366685.1 Rhodobacterales bacterium UBA3077
GTACCTTAAAGTTGTCAGGAGAGTTTTATGCATGCAATCGCCGACACTGAAAAACTTGTATCCGACGGAATTATAACCGGAGAACAGGCCGTAATTGTCGAAGCCAGAGCGCGCGAAACAATGGTCTACCTGGCCATCAATTCTTTGCTCTGCTTTGGCATCATCGCGGCCACAGCCGGGCTGATTTTCTGGCTGAAAAATGCAATGGCCGTCGCTATTTGCGGGGCTTTGGCTTTGGCGGTCGGGCTTTTTATTCTCGCCCGAGGCCGGGAACTGTTTCACATGTTCGGAAATGCGTCGGCCTTGATCGGTGCGGGGATGCTAATTGGCGGCGCAAGTCTTGAACTGCTCGACAAGTACGAGGGCATTGCAGGCTGGGCCCTGATCGCTGCGGGCTTGGTAATTACCGGTATTGCAGCATGGGTATTGCAGCAAGGCAACATAAAGGCACGCTTTGTGAGCGGATCGATATTACTCATGGGCGGGGCCATGCATCTCGGAGGAGTTGCATTCTTGCTGGAGCAAAACAGTATTTCCGGAATGCCGATCAGCCTGTTTTACCTGTATGCCACCTTCGCTGTGGCAGGGGCCGGGTGGATAACCAATGTACGCTTTGTAACGGCTTTGGCCATTATACCTTTCGCTCAAGCGCTCGATACCGGAACATTCTATTTTCATGCGGCCTATGCATTTTACTCCCCTGAATCGACCCTTTCTATCCTGCAAATGAGCCTGTTGATTGGCCTATGTATTTGGGCAGGTGGCAGGTTGGAGGAGCGCACCACACGACACCTGAGGATACTCACTATTATGGCTTTTATCGTAGCCAATCTTTGCGCCCTTGTCGGGTCTCTTTGGGGAGATTTCGTGGGCGAAACCACATGGGGGCCGGGGTATAGCCGATACGGGTCCGGTGTGGAAACATGGCAGGAGTGGCGTGCCTTGCGGGACGCATTTCGCGAAACAGCATTTTATATCTCGGAAGAAATATATGCGATTTTATGGGCATTGATACTGGTAGCGATGGCGGCTTGGGCTGCCTTTGGCAACCGACGCGGATTGTTCAACACGACCTTAACCTTTATCGGCATCCACGCCTACACCCAGATGTTCGAGTCCTTCGGGGATGAGCCTTTGGCGTATGTTATCGGCGGGCTTGCTGCAATACCGTTAGCTTGGGGAATGTTACAACTTAACCACTGGCTGGTAACGCGCGCAGATCAGAGCCAGCCATAAAAGCCACCACACAAAATAATAGCGCCGCAAGAGGGGAGGACTCTCGCGGCGCCATTTGCTTACCGGTAGGTGGGAGGAACCCCCGGTAATCTCTGGAAACTAGTGGTAGACCGCTGTCCGGGCGACATCGGAAATCATCGAGCGGCAAAGGCCAAGGTCGCTTAGCTCACGGTTAGACAGGGAGCTAAGCTCGTTCACCGTTTTGCGGTACATGCGACGCTGGCGCATGGATTTTTTGATGGTTTCAAACGCGTATACAATGCGAACGTTTAGCGCGATCGGCGCGTTTGTGCGGGGAAGGGATACAAATGCCATTTTCTTGTTTCTTTCAATCTTTCGTTTTCTGATAATAGGAATATAGGAAATTGGTGCACTGCAACAACAAACAATTTAGCCTTAGCGCTATGCATAGAACGCATAGCTATGCCCAGGCGGGCTAGCGTCAAAGCCCTTTTGGAATCGCACATAATGTATGCAAGCGCTCTATACTTGCCTATTATTGATGCAGTTCAAAAAAACAGGTGCGTTACCTATGCGCTGGCTACTCACCTCGAGGGAAGCGCTGGTCTTCCTCAACCGTGTTCAGATTCATGTGGTTGCGCATAAAACGCTCAGAGGCCTGTTGCAACGGCTGGTAATCCCACGGGTAATAGTCACCATTGCGCAGGGCGTTATAAACCACATGACGGCGGGCTTGGGAGTGCCGCACCTCGCTGTCATAGGCCGCAAGATCCCAGTGGTCCGTGACCCTCTGGCCAAAGTGCTGAACCGTTTCTGCGTGGGCCGGCCCCCCCGCGAGGTTGACTCGCTCTGCCGGATCGGCTTCCAGATCAAACAATTGTGCTGGATCGGTGGCGCAATCGGTGTATTTCCACTTTCCTTCGCGGATGGCTACCAAGGGGGCGATGGATGCCTCGGCGGCGTATTCCATGAAAACGGGGGTGGTTCGGGCTGTACCACTGGCGAGCGGCACGAGGGATTCACCGTCCACCCACGGGGCGATTTGCGCCATATCTATACCCGCGAGGTCCGCTAGGGTCGGGGCGACATCCAGCGTGCTGACGGGGGTATCTATGCGACCGACGGGCAGGTTGGGGGCACTGATCATTAGCGGCACGCGGGCCGAGCCCTCATAGAAGTTCATTTTGAACCACAACCCGCGCTCGCCAAGCATGTCACCATGATCTGACACAACCATGATGATGGTATTGTCACTCAGGCGCATGGCCTCAAGCGCGCCTATTATTTCGGCGACCTTGTCATCCAGATAGGAGATATTGGCAAAATAGGCGCGGCGGGAGCGTTGGATATCGCGCTCGGTGATCTTGAAATTGTGCCAGTCGGAGGCGTCGAGAATCCGCTGGGCGTGAGGGTCGTGATCCT
The DNA here is from genome assembly GCA_002366685.1 of Rhodobacterales bacterium UBA3077. Classification (GTDB taxonomy): domain Bacteria; phylum Pseudomonadota; class Alphaproteobacteria; order Rhodobacterales; family Rhodobacteraceae; genus UBA3077. The sequence goes on from DFBP01000275.1 coordinate 7,004, forward strand.
TATAGGCCATCTCATCCACTTCGGGCATAAGGTGGTCGCAATCCTCATAAAGGTCCCAGTATTTTTGACGGGCTACATAGGGGTCGTGCGGGTGGGTAAAGCTGACGGTGAGCATAAAGGGGCGATCATCATGGCCGCGGCCAAGATCCCGGATTTTTTGTACAGCGTTAAACGCAACCTCGTCGTCATACTCCATCTGGTTCGAGGTTTCTGCCACCCCTGCCCCGGTAACGCTGCCCATATTGTGGTACCACCAGTCGATCCGCTCGCCGGGTTTAGTGTAATCCGGTGTCCAGCCAAAATCGGCGGGGTAGATATCGGTGGTTAGGCGTTGCTCAAAGCCGTGCATCTGGTCGGGGCCCACAAAGTGCATTTTGCCGGAGAGGCAGGTGGCATAACCCGCATTGCGCAAATGGTGGGCATAGGTCGGGATATCCGAAGCAAACTCGGCAGCATTGTCATAAACCCGAGTGCGGCGTGGCAGCAGGCCAGACATAAAACTGGCGCGACCCGGGGCGCAAAGCGGCGAGGCACTATAGGTATTGGCAAAGCGGGTTGAGCGCTTGGCCAAAGCCTTAAGCGCGGGCGCGTGCAGCCAGTCGGCCGGCCCGTCGGGAAACAGAGGGCCGGAGAGCTGGTCAGCCATGATAATCAGGAAATTGGGCTGGTTTGCCATTGGCTTTTTTATCCTTATGCAGGTTCGCGCCAGCTTTCAGCGATTTCACGGTCTAGTCAATCCATTTGCGCTGTACTATAGGTAGGCGAATGTCTCTATCTGCCCTCACTACACCGCAGTTTCGCCGTTACCTGATTGGCAACGCCATTTCGTTGCACGGGTTATGGGTGCAAAAGATCACCATCGGCTGGATGGCGTGGGAAGCAACCAGTTCGGTCGCGTTTCTGGGCTGGCTTGCCTTTCTTAGTTATGCACCGCCGCTGTTTCTCGGGCCCTTTTTTGGCGTGGTAGTGGATAGGGTAAACATTCGCCGCGCGGCGATGACCACACAATCGCTGTTTATTTTCGCTGCCACGCTGTTGCTGCTTGTCCACCTGACCGGCCTGAGCGGACAAGTAAGCCTGACCGTGATAGCGCTTTTCATCGGGATGGTGAGCTCTGCGCAGCACCCTGTTCGCATGGCGATCACGCCACGGTTGGCTCCCAATTCGCAGCTCGCGTCAGTGGTGCTGCTGCTTTCGCTCAATTTCAATATTGCGCGCGTTGTCGGGCCCGCGATTGGCGGCGCGATTATTGCGGGCTTTGGGCTCACTGCGGCGCTGGTATTTACCATGGTTGCTTTCGTGCCATTTGTGCTGATTCTACGCACGCTGACCCCGCGTGCCAACAAAGCCAAAGCCAAAACCAGCATGCGGGCCGATTTTATTGAAGGGTTGGCTTATGTGCGCGGGTCGCGGTTTATTCGAACAGCCACGCTCGTAACCGGCTTGTTTTCAATCGCCGGCCGCGGGGCGCTGGAGATTTTGCCAAGCCTTGCCGATGGCCGCTTCGAACGCGGCGCGTCCGGGCTAGGCACGCTGACCGCAGCGGCGGGTGCGGGTGCATTGCTGGCAGCCGGTTTCCAGCTCATGCTGAAAGGACCGGTCAAAGGGCGAATGCCTGGGGTCTCGTTGACGGCTGCGATCATAGGGCCACTGGCGGCGGCATTATTGGGGGTTACTCAAAACTGGGAGCTAGTGGTTCTTATCACCGGATTACTTGGTTTTGCTGGAACGCTCGTAGGCGTGGGGATGCAATCTGCCATCCAGATTCAGGTAGAAGACGAGTTGCGCGGGCGGGTGATGAGCCTTTGGATCATGGTCGCCATGGGGGGTGTTGCCCTTGGCTCTATGCTGGTGGGTGCCCTGGCGGACGCTTTTGGCCTTACCCTGGCGCTGGTAAGCACAGGAATTGGCACATCATTTGCGATGATTGTGCTGCTAATGTGGCGCTGGCAGGCAAAAATCCGAGAAAGCCGTTGAAACCAAAGCCGATATGAAGTGAAATGATCGGCAGAATCGGGGGAACTCGTTTTGACAAAGCTGGTTTGCGCAAACAAGTTTCGTCGCAAATCGCACCAACTGGGAGATAACTATGAAAAAACTTCTTTTGGCGACCACGGCCGCCACAATGCTGTCCACAAGCGCTTTCGCTGGCGGCCACGAGATCAACATCGGTGTGATCCTCAGCTTCACCGGCCCGATTGAATCGATGACTCCGGACATGGCATTGAGTGCCGAGATGGCACTTGACGAGGTCAACGCTGCGGGTACTCTGCTCGGCGGTGGCAAAACCCTCGTTTCCATGCGCGCTGACTCGACATGCATTGACAGTGGCTCCGCACAGGCCGCCGCTGAAGCGCTTGTTTCTGCGAACAATATTGCGGCCATCATGGGCGCTGACTGCTCGGGCGTAACCAGCGCTATCGCCAACAACGTGGCTGTGCCAAACGGCGTTGTAATGATCTCGCCAGCCGCGACATCACCTGCGCTTTCGACCATCGAAGACAATGGCCTGTTCTTCCGCACATCGCCATCTGACGCGCGCCAAGGCCAAGTGCTTTCAGACGTTCTGATGGACCGCGGCGTAAGCTCGGTGGCTGTAACTTACACCAACAACGACTACGGCAAAGGTTTAGCGGACGCGTTCCAGAGCTCATATGAAGCTGCTGGTGGCACCGTGACCATTTCGGCTGCCCACGAAGACGGCAAAGGCGACTACTCCGCTGAAGTTGGCGCACTGGCCGCAGCTGGCGGCGATATGCTGGCCGTGTTCGGTTATGCTGACCAGGGTGGTGCCGGCATCATCCAGGGCGCACTCGACACTGGCGCGTTTGACACGTTCGTGATGGGCGACGGCATGAAATCGCAAAGCCTGATCGATGCGATCGGTGACGACCTTGCCGGTTCCATCGGCACTCAGCCGGGTTCGGCTGGTGAAGGCGCCAAATTGCTGGCAGCGGCCCTTGAAGGTATCGCTGGCACACCAGACGGCCCGTTCACAGCTGAAAGCTATGACGCGGCTGCGCTGATCGCGCTGGCCATTCAGGCGGGTGGCTCTGCTGACCGCGCCTCAATCGCCGCCCAAGTGCTAAACGTGGCAAATGCCCCGGGTGAGCCAATTGGTGTTGGTGAACTGGCCAAAGGCCTCGAGATTCTCGCCAATGGCGGTGAGATCGATTATGAGGGCGCTTCCGCTGTAGAACTGATCGGACCGGGCGAAGCCGCTGGTTCTTATCAGGAATACGTAGTGGAAGACGGCGCGTTTAAAGTGTTGCGCATCCGCTAAGACGTTTACTAGAAATAAAAACAGCCCGGCATTTTGTCGGGCTGTTTGCATAACCGGGGTGGGTAATTATGATCAGGGTTGAAGACCTGCACATGCATTTTGGCGGGATACGAGCTGTAGACGGCACCTCGCTGGAAATCAAAAAAGGCAGTATCACCGGGCTGATCGGCCCCAACGGCGCGGGGAAAACCACGCTGTTTAATGTGATCGCGGGCCACTACAAGCCAACCTCCGGCAAGGTGTTTCTGGATGGCGAAGACGTAACCGGCCTGCCGCCGCACACGATGTTTGACAAAGGTATGCTGCGCACCTTCCAGATCGCGCATGAGTTCGGCACGCTGAGCGTGCGCGACAATCTGATGATGGTGCCTGCTGCACAATCAGGCGAGACCCTTTGGAACGCATGGTTTCATGGTAAAAAAGTGAAGGCCGAAGAAGAGGCCATTCGTAAAAAAGCCAACGAAGTTATTGAATTTCTTGAGATTTCACATGTGGCGGATGAGTTGGCGGGCAATCTTTCCGGTGGCCAGAAAAAGCTGCTGGAGCTTGGGCGCACCATGATGGTGGACGCAAAGGTTGTGTTTCTGGACGAAGTGGGCGCGGGGGTAAACCGCACCCTGCTCCGCACCATCGGAGATGCGATTTTACGGCTCAACACCGAACGCGGCTACACGTTTTGCATGATCGAGCACGACATGGATTTCATCGGGCGGCTTTGTGACCCCGTTATCTGCATGGCCGAGGGTAAAGTGCTGGCAGAAGGCACGGCGGACGAGGTTAGATCCAACGAGCAGGTGATTGAGGCGTACCTTGGCACGGGGTTAAAGAACAAGCCGGGAGCAAGCGCATGAGCTACTTGATTGGCGAGAACATGACTGGCGGTTATGGCAAAGGTGCGGACATTCTGCATGATTGCACGATTGCGGTTGAAAAAGGCGAGATCGCGGTGATTGTTGGCCCGAACGGGGCTGGAAAATCCACCGCGATGAAGGCCATTTTCGGGATGCTGAACCTGAATGGCGGGCAGGTGCGGCTGGATGGCAAAGACATCACCAATATGTCGCCGCAGGATAAAGTAAAAGCCGGTATGGGGTTTGTGCCGCAAACCAGCAATGTGTTTACTGGCATGACGGTGCAGGAAAACCTTGAAATGGGGGCTTACATTCGGGATGACGACTATTCCGACACCATGGAAAACGTGTTTAACCTGTTCCCGATCCTGAAAGAAAAACGCTACCAGCACGCGGGCGAACTTTCCGGCGGGCAGCGGCAACAAGTCGCTGTGGGCCGTGCGCTGATGACTCAGCCCAAAGTGCTGATGCTCGATGAGCCCACCGCGGGGGTTTCGCCCATTGTGATGGACGAGCTTTTTGACCGCATTATCGAAGTGGCCAAAACCGGGATTGCCATTTTGATGGTGGAGCAAAATGCCCGCCAAGCCCTGAATATTGCCGATAAAGGCTATGTGCTGGTGCAAGGCCGCAACCGTTTCACCGACACGGGCGAGGCCTTGCTGGCCAACCCCGAAGTCCGCAAATCATTTTTGGGAGGCTGATAGTTGGAAGACCTTCTAAACGCACTTGTCCTCTATTCCAACTTCGTGATCGTACCCGGCCTTGCCTATGGCAGCCAGCTNNATCCTGCGGTTCTCCAACTTTGCCCATGGCGACACCATGGCCTTTGGCGCGATGCTCACCATTTTGGTGACATGGTGGTTCCAAAGCATGGGGATATCGGCGGGACCTTTGCCCACAGCGCTGCTCGCCCTGCCCTTCGGGATAATCGGCACAGTGATTTTTGCGCTGGTGACAGACCGAATGGTTTACCGGTTTTACCGGAAGGTGAAGGCGCCGAATATCGTGATGATGATGGCCTCTGTCGGTGTGATGTTTGTGATGAACGGCGTGGTGCGCGTGGTTATTGGCCCGCAAGAGCAGCGCTTTGCCGATGGTGAGCGCTTTATCATTAAAGCGCGGGCATTTAAGGAAATGACAGGGCTAAACGAAGGTTTGGCCATTCGCACGACACAGGCAATTACGGTGGTTGTTGCTGTGATTGTGGTTGCGATCCTCTTCTGGTTTTTGCAAAAATCGCGCACGGGTAAAGCCATGCGGGCTTATGCTGACAACGAAGACCTCGCGCTGCTTTCGGGCATCAACCCCGACAAGGTGGTGATGGCGGCCTGGATCATTGCGGCCACGCTGGCGACGATTGCCGGTGTGCTCTACGGGCTTGATAAATCCTTCAAGCCATTCACCTATTTCCAGCTCTTGCTACCGATATTCGCGGCGGCCATTGTGGGCGGCATCGGCAACCCGCTCGGCGCGATTGCCGGTGGCTTTGTGATCGCCTTTTCCGAAATGGGCTTCACCTACGCCTATAAGAAGTTTCTGTTTTACCTCATGCCCGATGGCAGCGCGCCGAGCGGGCTTATGCAATTGCTCTCGACCGACTACAAATTCGCGGTGAGCTTTATGATACTGGTGCTGGTGCTCCTGGTTAGACCGACGGGTATTTTCAGGGGGAAAGTGCTATGAAGAATGTGGCTCTATTTGCCCTTATGGGCTTGGCTTTTGTTGGCGCTGGAGAATTCCAGAGCTGGTCGTTCTCGCTTACAATTCTTAACCTCTGCCTGATCTCGGCGATTATGGCGCTGGGGGTGAATATCCAGTGGGGGTATGCCGGTATTTTCAACGTCGGGATCATGGGCTTTGCGGCGCTTGGCGGTGCGGCGGCGGTGCTGGTGAATGCAGCGCCGGTTCCGGAGGCATGGGCAGCTGGTGGCGCTGGTATTGGGGCCTCGCTGGTAGCGGCGCTGGCGGTGATCGGGCTGATTGTATTGATCCGCAAAAAGCTGCGGGGCAGCCTGCGGCGCTACGCAACGATTGCGGTTGTGATTGGCGGCTATTTTGCGGTGCGTGCGGTTTATGGCCCGGCGGTAAATGCCATTGAGGCGGTGGACCCGGCCAAAACCGGTTATCTGGGTGGGCTCGGCTTGCCGATCACCATAAGCTGGGCCGTGGGCGGGGTTTTTGCAGCGGGTGGCGCTTGGGTTGTGGGCAAAGTGGCGCTGGGGCTGCGCTCGGATTATCTGGCAATTGCCACGCTGGGAATTTCCGAAATTATCATCGCGGTGCTGAAAAACGAAGACTGGCTGACACGGGGCGTGAAGAACGTAAGCACCCTGAAGCCCGACGTACCAACCGCGATTGAGTTTCAGGGCTCCGAGTGGTTTTTGGGTATTGCCCAAAGCCTTGAGGCTGACCCGATTGTGGCCTCCGGCATTGCGGTTAAGTTGATTTATGCGGTTTTGTTTGCGATTGTTCTGGGCGGACTTTTGTGGCTCTCAGAGCGAGCGTTGAATTCGCCATGGGGCCGGATGATGCGCGCCATTCGGGACAACCGCGACTCGGCCCAAGCCATGGGTAAAGACGTAACCAAACGGCATTTGCAGACCTTTATCATCGGCTCGGCGGTTGTTGGCATTGCGGGCGCGATGCTGACCACGCTCGATATGCAGTTCACCCCCGGCACCTATAACCCGCTGCGGTTTACCTTTCTGATCTGGGTGATGGTGATTGTGGGCGGTTCGGGCAATAACTGGGGCTCGATACTGGGAGGTTTCCTGATTTGGTTTGTCTGGATCGAAGCCGAGCGTTTTGGCCCGATTGTGATGGAGTTGGCGACCTCGGGCATGGACCCGGAGAGCGCGCTCAAATCCAGCCTAATGGACTCGGCGGCGCATTTGCGGCTGTTCCTTATGGGGATCATCCTGCTCTTGGTGCTACGGTTTAGCCCGCGCGGGTTGATACCGGAGAAATAAGCATGGATTGGGACGACGCCTACCAGAATGGAAAGTATATTCCCGGCGGCGACGAGTACCTTGCTATGTGGCAGCTCAAATCTTCAGCGTTTCGGGCTGCGTTAGACCAAAACCGCCAACGGCTTGGCCTATCCTATGGCAGCCACCCGCGCGAGGTGTTTGACCTGTTCCTGCCTGAAAACCCTGCCAAGGGGGTCGTGATTTACATTCACGGCGGCTATTGGCAGTCCCTTGATCATACGCTTTGGTCGCACCTTGCGGCCGGTCCTTTAGCCCATAGCTGGGCTGTGGCAATGCCAGGTTACAGGCTGTGCCCCGATGTTAGTGTGGCGGACATAACCAAAAGCATGGTGCGCGCTGTTGCGGCGATCGGGGACCGGTTTGACGGAGTTTTTGAAATCATCATTACCGGCCACTCGGCGGGCGGTCACCTGACGGCTCGCTTGGCATGTGATGATATTTACCTACCCTATGCGGCGGATATCCGGCGTTTTGTAAGCATCAGCGGTGTGCATGACCTGCGCCCGCTCACGCGCACAAGCGTAAACGAGCCTCTGCAACTTGATATGGCAAGTGCCGCAGCCGAAAGCCCCGCTCTAAAAACACCGCGGGAGGGGGTTGACCTGCTGGCTTGGGTTGGCGCCGAGGAGCGGCCCGAATTCTTGCGGCAGAATGATTTGCTGGCCAATATCTGGCGCGGCGCTTTTGCCAAAACGACCAGTGTTCATGCCGACGGGCACCATCACTTTAGCGTTGTTGGCGATTTGGCCGAGGCCGAGAGCCCGCTCACGAAAGCTCTTTTTGCCTGATTGACGCAAATCAATGCGGCCCTTTCCTTTTATCTTATTACTGAGAGGAAAGGAGAAATGCTATGACAAATATTCCGGCACGCAAAGCCAAACTGCTTGAAAAGCTTAACGAAATGAATGCCCGCCTTGCCAAAGTTGAAGACGCGCTTGATGATCCGTTGCCAAAGGATTCCGAAGAAGCGGCGGTTGAACGCGGAGATGACGAGGTGTTAGAGGAGGTCGGCCATGCCGCCCGGCGCGAAAAAGCGATGATTGTGGCGGCGCTGGAACGGGTCGTATCCGGCGAATACGGCGTTTGTGCCGTATGCGGGGAAGAAATTAGCGAAGAGCGGCTGGATGTGTTACCCTACACACCTGTTTGCAAGAAATGTGCTAAATAGAGGAGTCTGAAATGGCCTTGGAAGAATGGAAAGTCCGGTTTCGGATGCTGCTTGAAGAAGCCACCCATCAACCCGAAGACTGGCACGAAATGCAAGAAGAACTGCGTGAGGAAGTCGCGAAGTTTCGCGGGCAAGGCCTGCCGGTGCCACAAGATATTCTAGACCTTGAAAAAGCGCTGGAAGATAACCTGAATCTGCGCCGCAAATAAGCCATGGACGGCCAAGAGCCAGCCTTAAAGCGAGTTGTGTCGCTGCCTCTGTTGGTGCTCTATGGACTAGGTATCAGCATCGGGGCTGGTATATATGTGTTGATCGGCGAGGCCGCCGGGCAAGCTGGCTATTATACCCCGCTCTCTTTTGTTCTGGCGGCCATTGTTATGGTTTTTGTCGCTTCCAGCTTTGCCGAGCTTAGCGGGCGTCTGCCAATTAGCGCGGGTGAGGCTGTTTATGTAAAAGCGGGGTTCAGGTCTGACAAAATGTCGGTGTTTACCGGTGGGCTGGTGCTCGCCTCCGGCACCGTTTCCGCTGCCGCGATAACCATTGGCGGGGTTGGCTACCTGATGGAGTTGGTGCCGTTCGCGCGCACTGGAATGATATTTGCGGTGGTGTTGATTATGGGCGCGATTGCCGCTTGGGGCATCAAACAATCCGTGGTTTTTGCCGCCATTTTCACTGTTCTCGAAGTACTTGGCCTGGTTGTCATTGTTGTGGCCGGTTTCTGGAACCAGCCCGATATTCTGACCCGCTTGCCTGAAGTGATACCGCCATGGGGAGACACAGCGGCCTTAACAGCCATTTTCACAACCAGTTTGATCGCGTTTTTTGCTTTTATCGGTTTTGACGATGTCGTGAATCTTGTCGAGGAAACCAAAGACCCGGCGCACGCTATGCCGCGCGCGATCTACCTAACGCTCTGCATCACCACCCTGCTCTATTTTCTGGTTAGTACGGTGGCGGTGTTGTCTGTACCGATTGACGAACTCGCCAACTCCACAGCGCCGTTGGGCCTGCTTTTTGAACGCCTGACCAACTCTTCTCCCCTCACCATCACGCTTATCGCTGTGGTGGCCACGCTCAACGGAGTTGTGTTGCAAATTGTCATGGGAGCAAGGGTGCTTTACGGCTTGGCTGAAACCGGCAATCTGCCGGCTGTGTTCGGGAGGGTGAATGCCCGCACGGGCACACCCCTATTTTCTACTGCACTGATCACGCTCGCAATTTTGGTTCTCGCACTGTTTTTCCCAATCGGGGCATTGGCCAAATTCACCTCTCAGCTGATTTTGGTGTCCTTCGTTCTGGTTTGCCTCTCTCTAATTCTGCTCAAGCTGCGTCGAGAACCTGCCCCTGAGGGGATTTATCAAGTGGGCATCTGGCAACCTGTTCTTGGCACTATTGGAAGCCTGACCCTCCTGCTGGGGCCCTACTTTCTGTAATACACATTCAATACTTGTAATATGTGTTCGAGACCCTATCTAAGGACAAACAGAAATTCAGGAGCGATAAAATGACCCCCGAAGTAAAAGCCTTTTTTGACAACGCCACCAACACCGTTTCTTTTGTGATCAAAGATCCAAACAGCAACAAGTGTGCGATCATCGATTCCGTTCTGGATTTTGACTATTCCAGCGGCCATACCGATACCAAATCCGCCGATGAAATCATCGCCTATGTGAAAGCCGAAGGGCTTGAGCCAGAATGGCTGCTCGAAAGCCATGTGCATGCGGACCACCTTTCCGCTGCGCCTTACATTCAGGAGCAGGTTGGCGGAAAAATCGGCATTGGCGACCAGATCTCTGTTGTGCAGGATGTATTTGGCAAGGTCTTCAACGAGGGCACCGATTTCCAGCGCAACGGCTCACAATTTGACGCTCTTTTCAAAGAGGGAGACACCTTCAAGATCGGCGGCCTGAACGTCAACGTCATGCACACCCCCGGTCACACACCGGCTTGCATGACCTATGTGGTCGGAGACGCGGCCTTTGTGGGTGACACCATGTTTATGCCTGATTTTGGCACCGCCCGCTGTGATTTCCCCGGTGGCTCCGCCGAGACCCTATATGACTCGATCCAGAAAATCCTCAGCCTCCCCGACGAGACCCGGATTTTTGTGGGCCA
>DFBP01000275.1:17472-19174 GCA_002366685.1 Rhodobacterales bacterium UBA3077
ATCAAAATGCGCACCGAACGGGATGCACAACTCAACGTTCCCAAGTTGATTGTGCCAGCGATCCAAGTTAACATGCGCGCCGGTCAAATGCCCGAACCAGATGAAAGCGGGCAGGTTTATCTGAAAGTTCCGGTCAATGCTCTTTAACTTCTTCCAGAAGAAAAACATCCAGCAAGTTGGCGCGATCAGCGTCACCGAGCTGGACCCCAATTATACGGTCACCGGGCAAATCTCGGTGGCCAATATTGCTGACATCAAGGCCGCTGGCTTTGATACCGTCATGTGCAACCGCCCCGACGGAGAAGAGGCCGGCCAACCCGCTGCCAAGCAGATCGAACGGGCCGCTAAAAAGGCAGGGTTAAAGTTTTTCTATGTGCCGATGGGGCGCACGATGGCCCCCAACACACTGGGCGATTTCAAATCGGTGGTGAACGGTGATAACGGCAAGGTTTTTGCCTATTGCCGGTCGGGAAACCGCTGCACAATACTTTGGAAAATGTCTAAAGGTTAAATAATTTCGAGGGAGCGTTTACGCTCCCTTTTGCGTTCAGGACCCTGTTATGAAGCGGTTTTTCCCAATTCTGGAATGGTCACGCGGGTATTCACGAGATACGCTGAGCCAAGACCTTGTGGCTGCGATCATCGTGACCATCATGCTAATCCCGCAATCTCTGGCTTATGCGCTTCTTGCAGGGCTTCCGGCTGAAATGGGGCTTTACGCCGCCAGTCTTCCCCTGATCGCTTATGCCGCCTTTGCCTCTAGCCGTGTACTCGCCGTTGGCCCCGTTGCCGTGGTTTCCCTGATGACGGCCGCAGCGATTGGCAACCTTTCCCTATCGAATCCGGCGGAGATCGCGGTAGCAGCGACGGCGTTGGCGCTTATGACGGGGCTCATGCTGCTTGGCATGGGTTTACTGCGGCTGGGGTCGCTGGCAAATTTCCTCAGCCATCCGGTTGTTGCCGGTTTTATGACCGCCGCCGTTATTCTGATCGCCACCAGTCAGGTCAAACATATCTTTGGCATATCCGCCAGTGGCAAAGACCTGATCACCATGCTGCGGACTTTGTTTGGCAACATTGGCGATACCAACCTGATAACCGTGACAATCGGGCTTGCCGGAATAGCTTTCCTGATTTGGGCCAGAAAGGGGTTAAAACCGATTTTGCTCAAAACAGGCATGCCGGACAAGTTGGTGTCTATTCTGGTGAAAACCGGCCCGATTTTGGTTGTGGCTATTTCTACCTTCATCACATGGGCCTTCGGGCTGGTTGACCATGGCGTCAAAGTTGTCGGAACCCTTCCCAGCGGTTTGCCGCCTTTCACTATCCCCTCATTTGACCCCGATCTGTGGAGGAGCCTGCTTGGCTCCGCCATATTGATCACGGTTGTCGGATTTGTGGAATCCGTTTCGGTGGCGCAAACCCTTGCCGCGCGTAGGCGCCAACATATCTCTCCCGATCAGGAGTTGATCGGACTTGGCGCGGCCAATGTCGCTTCGGCTGTTTCCGGTGGCTATCCGGTAACCGGCGGGTTCTCGCGCTCTATCGTGAACTTTGACTCAGGCGCACAAACCCCGGCCGCCGGTGCTTTTACCGCTGTCGGCATTTTATTTGCCGCCGTGTTCCTGACCCCGCTGCTCTATTTCTTGCCGAAAGCCTCATTGGCGGCGATCATCGTTGTTGCCGTGCTTTCCCTGCTCGA
>DFBP01000275.1:19232-20072 GCA_002366685.1 Rhodobacterales bacterium UBA3077
CGGTGTGGCCCTCTCTATCGCCATCCATCTCTACCGCACCTCGCACCCGCATTACGCCGTGGTTGGGCAGGTTCCAGGCACCGAGCACTTCCGGAATATCAACCGCCACGAGGTGCAGGTTTCGCCCTCAATCTATTCGATCCGCATTGACGAAAGCCTCTATTTCCCGAATGCCCGCTTTCTGGAAGATACAATCAATGACGCGGTGTCACTGGATCCGGCTATCGACCACGTGATTCTCGTGTGCCCCGCTATCAACTTCATTGACGCCTCGGCCCTAGAGAGCTTGGAGGCGATTAACCACCGCTTGAAAGATGCCGACGTGAAGTTCCACTTGTCAGAAGTAAAAGGCCCGGTCATGGACAGGTTAAAACGTACTGATTTCCTTGAAAAACTGACCGGTGAGGTGTTCCTGACCCAGTTTGACGCTGTCTGCGCGCTGGACCCCGATTGCGCCAACCGCGCCTACCACGACCCACACCCCTAAATTATATTCACCCTTTTGGTTGACAATTAAAGTTGCATCCCTATATTCACCCATATGGATGAATATAAACTCTCAAATATCCTCAAAGCCAGCAGCGACACGACCCGCCGCTCGATTTTGACCACCCTCGTTCAGCAAGGCCCCACACGGGTAACCGAGCTGGCCGGACGCTATGACATCAGCCTGAATTCGGTTTCCAAGCACATAAAAGTGCTTGAAGCCGCTGGGCTGGTGACACGAAAAACCATCGGCCGCGTGCATTTGATTGAGGCCAATCTGGCCCCGCTCAACGCTGTGGAAGACTGGTTCAAAAACCTCAAATCCATCTGGGCGCTTCAGCTTGATGCGCTCGA
>DFBP01000275.1:20123-22120 GCA_002366685.1 Rhodobacterales bacterium UBA3077
GCGTGGCTTAGCCCAGAAATGATGACCAAGTTCATGACCCCCGGCGAAGGCATGTCGGTGAGCGATGCCAAAGCCGACCCCGTGGAAGGTGGTGAGTTTTCGTTGAATATGGTCGCGAAAGCGGGCGAGCTTCCCCATGGCGGCAAATACAAGGTCATAAAACCGCATTCGCAAATTGTATTTAGCTGGAATTCGCCCTTTTCGGTTGATGACACACTCGTCACGCTCAATTTTTCTGCCAAAGATGGCGGCACCGAAGTTGAGCTTAACCACGTAAAATTTGCCGACGAAGAAGCGCGGGATAATCACGAAGGCGGTTGGACGGTCATTCTGGAAAGCCTTGCGCGGGCTTTGACTTAGGCCAGCCAGTTCGCTTTGCGCTTCTCGAAAAATGCGGAAATCCCCTCCTTAGCAGCGGGGGTTTCCCACGTATCGGCCAGTGCTTCGATCGTGCGGTCAATCACGGCATCATCAATCACCGGCCCCAAGGCGCGTGCCAGTGCCTTGGCAGCGGCTACCGCACCTGGTGCCGCCAGGAGGTAAGGCTTCACCTCCGCCTCCACGGCCAAATCAAGATATTCCGGCATAACCACTTTGGCGACCAGCCCGAGGGTTTTGGCCTCTGCTGCCTCGAATATTCGAGCTGACATAAATACCCGCCGCGCCATCGCTTCGCCCATGCGGGCCAGCACATAAGGCGAGATCGTGGCCGGGATCAGCCCGAGGCGGGTTTCGGTCAGGCCAACCTTGGCCCCCTCGGCCGCGATCACCACATCACACACGGCCATCATGCCAACACCGCCACCATAGGCCTGCCCCTGCACCCGCCCGATCAGCGGTTTTGGCATGGTGTTCAGCGCAAACAGCATTTCGGCAAGCTTGCGGGCTTCAACCATGCGTTCCGCACGAGTCGCGGTCATTTGTGCTTTCATCCAGCCAAGATCACCACCAGCGCAAAAACTGACTCCACTCGCGGCAAGGATCACCACGCGCACCGCGTCATCGGCCCCAAGGTCAGCCGCTGCCTGCGTCAACTCGGCGATCATCTGCGCGCTCAACATGTTATGTTTGTCAGGGGTGTTCAGGGTCAGCGTAGCCACGCCTCGGTCATCGGTTTCAATATGTAGCAGTTCCATAGGTTAATTCCTTAAGCTTTGCGCAAACCTCGCCGCAGCTTGTAGCTTTTCCATATCCAAACCGGTTTTGAAACCCAAATCATCCAGACGCGCCGCAACGCTCAGGGTATCTACATTCCCTTTGGCGCCGGGCGCATAAGGGCATCCGCCCAGACCCCCAATCGCCGCATCAAACACCCTCAATCCGAGCGCAAGGCTGGCTTCAACATTCTCGACAGCACGCCCGCCGGTATCATGAAAATGGCCTGCCAGTTTTGCGGCTGGCACCTCCTCCAGAACCGTATTAAGCATCGCTGTTACACGTTCGGGCGTGCCGCTACCAATCGTATCACCTAGCGAGATTTCATAGCAGCCCATGTCGAGCAAAATTTTTGCGACCCGTGCGACCTCAGAGGGCGCCGTCGGCCCGTCATAAGGGCAATCGACAACACAGGAGACATACCCCCGCACCGGAATGCCATCCACTAAAGCCGCCTCAACCAAGGGGGCAAACCGCTCCAGACTTTCCGAAATACTGCAATTGATATTGGCTTGCGAAAACCCTTCCGAGGCCGAACCAAAGATCGCGACCTCGTCCACACCCGCTTCTTTTGCCGCTTCAAAACCACGCATATTGGGTGTGAGCGCTGTGTAGGAAACTCCGGGCTTGCGTTTGATTCCGGCCATAACCTCACCTGAATCCGCCATCTGCGGCACCCATTTGGGAGACACAAAACTGGCGGTTTCAATATGATCGAAGCCGCAATCAGACAGCATATCAACCAATGCAATTTTGTCTGCCGTTGCGATCATTGTTTTTTCGTTTTGAAGCCCGTCGCGCGGACCCATTTCAAAAATACGAACAAAATCAGACATTTGGAA
>DFBP01000277.1 GCA_002366685.1 Rhodobacterales bacterium UBA3077
CAGATTGTTGAATAGATAAGTGGCCTTAAAATCGCGCAATTGTCCGGGGGGGGCCGTTATTCGCGCATAACCGTCATCTTCTCCAATCGTAAAGCACTCGTCATAGGGCGTTGTATTCGTTGCGCAATCGTAGAGTTTTACGTCGATATCTATGCCTGTAAGGGTGAACTCACTTGAACCATTCACCGCGCGCCCAGACAAGGTGGCCGTGCGCGGTCCAAGTTCCAATTCAACAGCTTCGAGCGTAACCTCCTCAATCGCGATTCTATTTAGCTCAACCTGCGGTTCTGGCGGAACGGTAACCATATAAAAGACAAGTCCACCGATGAGAACAAAGGCGATGATCGACCCCGCGATCCGAAGCTCGGGCATGCGAAATAGAATATAAATATAGAGTGAAAGAACGATAAAGACTTCGACAGCTACCACAGGTTTTCCTTTTTAAAGCGCAGCTCGAACTGCATTTCTTTTATGTAGGCACACGCGGCCAAGGTTTCCAGTTACCGGTTGGACTTATGCGCGATTGCAGAGGTTCCAAGCCTTTTTATCTATACCCTTCAGGGTTGCCTTTTTGCCATCTCCAATGGTCTTTGCACATTCGGGGAAGATCATAGAGAGTTTCCCACCCCAATAGCTCTTTGGCTTTCTGTGCGTCAGCATAACTGATTTGCACATCTCCGGCCCGCCGGGCCGTTATTTCTGATTTAATGGGAAAGCCACATGCCTGCTCCCATGCTATAAGAACCTCTTTCACGCTGCTTCCCACACCCGTACCAAGGTTAACAATCGGTGTTGAGTTTTCCTTCGATTCATTCGCCAGAAGGTAGTCAATGGCCTTCACATGTCCACGCGCCAAATCCATAACGTGGATGTAGTCGCGGATCGCAGTTCCATCTGCGGTGTTGTAGTCATCCCCGAAAATTTGCAGCAAATCCCGGTGGCCAGTGGCGACCTGTGCAATGAACGGAAATAGGTTGTTTGGGAAGCCCAGCGGGTCTTCTCCAATCTCACCGGAAACATGAGCACCAACCGGATTGAAATAGCGTAAAATCATTGAGCGCCAGCCCGGGCTGGCACCCGTTATATCCTGCAAAATTTGCTCAACCATTAATTTGGTTGCCCCGTAAGGGTTTAACGGCCCGGTCGGGCTGCTTTCTGTCAGAGGCATGGTTTCGGGCTCGCCGTAAACCGTGGCCGACGAAGAAAATACAGCGTGCTTAACGTTGTGACGGAACATTGCGTTAAATAACGTGGTGCTACCTGCAACATTCACATCGTAGTAGCGCTCCGGATGCGCAACAGACTCGCCAACGGCTTTGAGACCGGCGAGGTGGATAACCGCGTCTATGCTGAAAGTCTCGAATAGATGGTCCAACGCGCTCGCGTCGCGCACATCGCCCTCAATGAAATGGGGTGCGCCGTTAGTTATGCGACTCACGCGCTCGATAGATTTGGCGGATGAATTGGAAAGGTTGTCAAACACAACGACCTCATATCCGGATGTTAGGAGTTCGAGCGTTACATGGCTGCCGATATACCCGGCACCTCCTGTCGCGAGTATTGTCTTGGTCATTTAAAACTCTGTTCAATTTTGTGGAGGGTCTGCATGGCTGGAAGGCATTGCGCAACGCTGGCATTGGGTTCTCGGCCTTCCGTGATGGCCGCAATGAATTCCCGGTCAATGAGCTCTATCCCGTTGTTTGACACTGCAACGTCCGAGAGGTCAATCTGGTTGTCATATCCGTCAAAAAGATCATCGTAGCGGGCCAGATAGGTCCCGTTATCGCAGATATAACGAAAATAAGTGCCCAATGGCCCATCGTTATTGAAGCTCAAGGATAGAGTGCAGAGCGCACCGTCTGGGTTTTTGAGGCCAATTGTCATATCCATGGCAATGCCAAGCTCGGGGTGCTCGGGGCCTTCAAGGCCAAATACTTGCGAAGGGCTTTCTCCGGTTTGATACTGGAACAGATCAACCGTGTGGCAAGCGTGGTGCCAGAGCAGGTGGTCTGTCCATGAACGTGGCTGGCCCAGGGCATTCGTATTTGTGCGGCGGAAGAAATAGGTTTGCACGTCAAGCTGCTGGAGCTTGATTTCTCCGGCTTCAATTCGGTTATGGATCCACTGGTGCGATGGGTTGAAGCGGCGCACATGCCCGGCCATCGCTACTTTGCCGCTGGCTTGCTGCGCTGCCACCAGGGCTTCGCTATCGGCGAGGTTATCTGCCATCGGGATCTCGACCAGAACATGCTTGCCCGCTTGAAGGCAGGCGATGCCCTGCGCAGCGTGCATTGGCGTTGGTGTGGCAAGAATAACGGCGTCGATATCATCTCGCAGCAATGCGTCGTTTAGGTCAGTCCCTGCATGAGGAATGCCGCGTTCGGCGGCAAAAGCTTCAATGCCATCGGTTTCAGCACCGATCACTGAAACAACATTTGCACCAACTATCTGGGCCAAAGCGTCCAAGTGCTTTCGTCCAAAAGCACCGGCGGCGCCTGCCACGCAAATATTGGCCATTTTAAGCTCCCTCCAGTATCCCGAGCAATCTCTTCGCTTCCTTTGCGGGGTTTTCGGCGTTCCAAATTTCGCCCGAAAAGGTAACGAAATCAACATGGTCGCGGATTGAGGCCAGTGATATGTCATCCAGACCACCCTCGGCAACAACCGGCACTTCAATCATTTCGCTCCACCATCGGAATAGCTCGGGCGATGCGCGACTGCCGTCACCCAAGCCGCCGGTGTCTCCGACGGGCCCAAACGAAATATAGTCCACCCCGATCTCGGCGGCGGTCATGCCAGTGTGTTTGGAATTATTGCAAAACGAACCGACAATCGCGTCCGGCCCGAGCAGCTTTCTGGCTTCGCGCACCAGTCTTGCCCCGTCCAGAAGGTGCACGCCATCCAGCCCATGTTTTTCGACCATTCGAAAATGGTCGTCGATAACGATTGCGACATCAAAACGGTGGCAGATATCGCGCAACTGATCCGCAGCGCGGCCCAGTTGGCTCTCGTCAGATGTGCTCAACGCGATTCGAATGCAGGCGACCGGTACTGAATCAAGGACAGATTCCAGCTTGGGTTTGAAAGCTTCAAGATCAATTTCTGTTGGGGTGGCGAGGTATATCTGGGCGAAATCTTGCTCGGGCATATTTTGGGCTCCGGTTGGTTTTGAGTCTTTTAGCCTGCCTTCGCCCCGAGGTCTATGCTCCTGGTGCCCATTCGGGTGGCGCCATGTGGAAGCTGTCAAAATCAAAAGCCGGTGACACAGTGCAGCCGACCAGCGTATAGCTTCCGGTACTGCGTGCGGCCTGCCAGTGTTTGACCGGAACTATAATCTGTGCTTTTTGGCCTGCCAGTATGTCAGGCCCAAGAAGGGTTTCTTCGATTGGACCTTCGTCACCCGCGGCTGTGGACAAGATGAGTGGAGCCCCGGCATGGAAATGCCAGATTTCGGTCGAATCAACCCAGTGCCAATGGGAGCGTTGGCCAGCTTCTAGCAAATAGTAAATTGCACTTCCCGATGGGCGGCCTTCACCTTGGGCAACCCATGTCTGCCGATACCAGCCGCCTTCTGGGTGAGGGGCGAGGTCTAAGGCTTTGATAATATCTTTAGCTGACATTGGTTTGCGCTTCTTCCTGCGTGCATTATTTGCCCGAGCGCCGCACGCTAACTATTTTGCCTCCGGCGGGGATATTTGGGCAATTTGGATAATGCCGTTAGGACAAAATTGAACGACCAGCAAAAATTGCGGTTTCACCAAGTTCTTCTTCGATGCGGATCAACTGGTTATATTTGGCCAGCCGGTCAGAGCGAGAGAGCGAGCCGGTTTTGATCTGCCCGCAATTTGTGGCGACGGCGAGGTCTGCAATGGTAGCGTCTTCGGTTTCGCCCGAGCGGTGGGACATGACGGCGGTCATGCGTGCGCGGTGCGCCATATCAACGGCGTTGAGCGTCTCGGTAAGAGTGCCGATTTGGTTCACCTTAATCAAAATCGAATTGCCGGCACCGTCTTTGATCCCGCGCGCCAAGCGCTCTGTATTGGTCACAAACAGGTCGTCACCAACGAGTTGGCACCGGTCACCGACCTTGTCTGTCAGCAATTTCCAGCCTTCCCAATCGTCCTCGTCCATGGCGTCTTCGATCGAGATAATCGGGTAGCTATCAACCAGCGCCGCGATGTAATCGGCGTTTTCAGCAGAGTTCAGCTTTTTGCCTTCGCCCTTCATATCGTAAACGCCATCGGCATAGTATTCGGACGCCGCGCAATCTAATGCGAGGAATACATCTTCACCCGGTGTATAGCCTGCTTTTACAATTGATTTCATAATAAAATCAAGCGCTTCGGTGGTGGATGAGAGGTTGGGTGCAAAACCGCCTTCATCCCCGATGCCGGTATTATGACCTGCGGCACTAAGCTCTTTTTTGAGGGTGTGGAAGATTTCGGCACCGATACGCACAGCTTCTGACAAGCTTTCAGCGCCTACAGGCATAACCATAAATTCCTG
>DFBP01000011.1:0-2387 GCA_002366685.1 Rhodobacterales bacterium UBA3077
ATCTCCGAGCCAGTTGATTTCTTTCAACTCGATATTCCGCGTGGTTAACGCCTCTGGCGGTCCGACAATGACCTGCCTTTTGTCGGCATCAAGTTTGACCACGTATAGCGGCGTGCCGCCACCAATGCCCAATCCACGCCGTTGGCCGATTGTGTAGCGCAAAACGCCCTTATGCTGCCCGAGCACATTACCGCTTAGATCGACGATATCTCCGGGCTCCGCCGCACCCGGTCTGAGCTTTTCGATCACATCGGCGTAGGAACCATTGGGCACAAAGCAAATGTCCTGGCTATCGGGCTTGTCTGCAACCGAAAGCCCGAATTCGGCGGCCAAAGCGCGGGTTTCGGCCTTGGATTTCAAATGGCCGAGCGGAAAGCGAAGGTAATCCAACTGCTCCGCAGTTGTTGAAAACAGAAAATAGCTCTGGTCGCGGTCAAAATCAGCGGCGCGATGGAGTTCCGGACCTGATTCCCCGCCCGCGCGCTGAATATAATGCCCTGTGGCCATGCAATCTGCCCCCAGATCGCGGGCTGTGCCCATGAGGTCACGAAACTTTACACGTTCATTGCAGCGAATACACGGAACAGGGGTCGAGCCAGCCAGATAAGCGTCTGCAAATTCGTCGATGACCGTTTCCTGAAAAATATTTTCATAGTCGAGCACATAGTGAGGAAATCCCATTTCCTCTGCGACCCGGCGCGCATCATGAATATCCCGCCCCGCGCAACAGGCCCCTTTTTTGGCCAAAGCCGCACCGTGATCATATAGCTGCAAGGTAACGCCGACCACGTCATAACCTTCACGCTTCAACATGGCTGCTACAACAGAACTATCGACTCCGCCAGACATAGCCACGACCACCCGCGTCTCGCTTGGCGGCTTGGGAAATCCGAGGCTGTTGAGCTTGGTCACGGCGGCAATCTTTCCATTTTAGTGCGTAATATAAGAGAATTTTAAACACTCGCAAGGTGGCGTTTCATACTTCTTTAATAGCACAGGCGCAAGGTTTTGAGGTGGGAATTATTCAAGTGAGGGATCATGTATATCAGACGACAAAAGGGGCCAGCTTATGTTGCGCTCCCCGATGGAACCATTCTTTCGAGATCAGATCTACCATCGACCAAAACAATGCGCTGGGTTGCGCGAAGAAAAGCCACCGTTGTAACAGCCGTGGCCGCCGGGATGATCAGCAAAGATGAAGCTCTCGAAATGTATAGCATTTCCGGCGAAGAGTTCGACTCTTGGGTTAAAGCCATGACGTCTCACGGGAGGCGCGGGCTACGTGTGACGAAAATACAAGAGTATAGACAACCTTAGCGGGACATACTAAAGATTTACCAAACGTAACAATTGGTTAACCTTTTTCGGTAATGGTTAACCAAGTTGCGATGGGATGACCGCTAAAAGGATTACTATGCGAATTTTGCTTGTTGAAGATGACCCGATGACCTCGAAAAGCATTGAAATGATGTTGGCGAGTGCAAATCTTAATGTATACGCCACAGATCTCGGGGAAGAGGGAATCGACCTCGCCAAGCTTTATGACTACGATCTGATTTTGCTCGACATTAATTTGCCGGATATGAACGGTCACGAAGTTTTACGGCAACTTCGGTTAGCCAAAATCGAGACCCCAATCCTTATCCTCTCCGGCATGGACGACACGGAAAACAAGATCAAAGGCTTTGGATTCGGCGCTGACGACTATATGACAAAGCCCTTTCATCGCGAAGAGCTTGTCGCGCGAATCCACGCGATTGTGCGGCGATCAAAAGGTCATGCCCAATCTCTCATTGCTACCGGTGGTATAGTCGTTAACCTCGACGCGAAAACGGTCGAAGCGAATGAACGCCCGGTTCATTTAACTGGTAAAGAATACCAGATGTTTGAGCTTCTGAGCTTACGAAAAGGCACCACCCTGACAAAAGAGATGTTTCTCAACCATCTCTATGGCGGAATGGATGAGCCGGAGTTGAAAATCATCGATGTCTTTATTTGTAAACTGCGCAAAAAGCTATCGACAGCGCTTGGCGGTGACAATTACATCGAAACCGTATGGGGGCGCGGGTATGTTTTGCGTGACCCGGTCGAAAACGAAGACATCCAGCCCATTGCCGTTTAGCTCATTTCGCCCTAACTCTCTTTAGAGATAGAGGGAGTAGGCCGATGGCAATAACACCGGTTGATCAATTAGACGAAAAGCAAGCTCGGGCTGAACTGGCCCGAATTGCAAAAAGGATGGCCGAAGCGGATTTGGCCTATCATCAGAATGATGCCCCCATCATTAGTGACGCCGATTATGATGCGTTAAAATCAAGAAACCTCGAAATTGAACAAAAGTTTCCGGCGCTGGTTTTGCCCGATAGCCCTTCCGCCAAAATTGGCGC
>DFBP01000011.1:2443-4772 GCA_002366685.1 Rhodobacterales bacterium UBA3077
GGGAATGCGTTTTCAGACAATGACGTTCACGAGTTTGACGCAAGAGTACGCAAATTCCTGAGCATTGAAGGTAAAATAAGCTATACGGCAGAACCTAAAATTGATGGTCTTTCACTTTCTCTCCGGTATGAGGATGGAAAATTGATATCGGCCGCTACGCGGGGGGACGGCGAAGTTGGCGAAGACGTTACGGCCAATAGCCTTTACGTGAAGGGAATTCTTCAAACGGTTGAACAGGCGCCAAATCTCCTTGAAGTCCGAGGAGAGGTTTATATGACCCATAAAGATTTTGAACAGCTAAATCTTCGACAGACAAACGCAGGTGTCAAAGCTTTTGCCAACCCCAGAAATGCGGCAGCTGGCTCCTTGCGGCAACTGGATTCCAGCATCACAGCAACGCGCCCACTGGCATTTTTTGCCTACGCTTGGGGGGATTTATCTCAAAAACTGGCAGACACGCAATACGAAGCTATTCAGCAACTCAAAAGATTGGGTTTTGCAACCAATCCACTGACCAAACTGTGTGAATCTCCAGAATCTCTTATCCAACACTACCGGAAAATCGAAGCTCAGCGCGCAACGCTTGGTTATGACATTGATGGCGTGGTCTACAAGGTCAACGATCTCAACCTGCAAAGCCGGCTTGGAATGCGCACCAACACGCCCCGATGGGCCATCGCGCATAAATTTCCGGCTGAAACCGCCTGGACAAGGCTGGAAGCGATCGACATTCAGGTCGGGCGAACGGGCGCGCTTTCTCCCGTTGCCCGGCTGTTACCGGTGACCGTTGGTGGCGTGGTTGTTTCAAACGCGACCCTCCATAATGAGGATTATATCAAAGGCCTGGATTCCAAAGGCGAACAAATTCGCGAGGGGCGGGATATTCGAGAGGGGGATTGGGTTGAGGTTTATCGCGCTGGTGACGTAATCCCCAAGATCCGTGATGTTAATATCAGTAAGCGTGCGGGCGATTCGGTCCCATTTGAATTTCCAGAAAGATGCCCTGTTTGCGGTTCCGAAGCTATTCGGGAAGAAGGGGAGGCTGTATCCCGCTGTTCGGGAGAGTTTACCTGTGGCGCGCAGCGAATCGAGAAATTGAAACATTTTGTCTCTCGGCAAGCTTTTGACATCGAAGGGTTGGGCAGCAAACAGATCGAGATGTTTGTTAAAGATGGCTGGGTCAAAGAACCGGCTGACATTTTTCTTTTGGAACACAGCTACGGCCACGGCTTGCAACAATTAAAAAACAGGGAAGGATGGGGTGAAAAATCCGCTTCCAAGCTCTTTGAAGCCATTAAAGCCCGTAGCAAAATCCCGCTCAACCGTTTGATTTTCGCGCTTGGCATTCGCCATGTGGGGGAGAGCTCCGCGATGGTTTTGGCACGAAATTACCAAAAATGGCAGGTTTTCAGGGAGGCCATGCAAGGTGCGCAATCACACGAGGGAGATGCGTGGGAAGAGCTCAACGGGATTGATGGCGTCGGCGCAGTTATGGCCGCGTCGGTCGTCGATTATTTTCACGAAGAAAAAACCCGCTCGATAGTGGATCGCCTTGCAGACCGATTAGAGATCGAAGATATCGCGCCGCCGGAATTGCAGGATTCACCTGTTGCAGGAAAAACGGTTGTATTTACCGGAACTCTGGAGCAAATCAGCCGCGCGGAAGCCAAGGCCCAGGCCGAGGCACTAGGTGCCAAAGTTTCTGGCTCGGTTTCTTCCAAAACAGATATTTTGATAGCG
This sequence comes from Rhodobacterales bacterium UBA3077, assembly GCA_002366685.1. Lineage (GTDB taxonomy): Bacteria > Pseudomonadota > Alphaproteobacteria > Rhodobacterales > Rhodobacteraceae > UBA3077. The sequence continues at coordinate 4,184 of DFBP01000011.1, forward strand.
GGTGCCAAAGCCGGCTCAAAGCTGAAAAAGGCGGAAAACCTGGGTGTTACCGTAATGAGCGAGCCGGAATGGCTTGCACTTATCGTGTGAAACGATGAAGTTGAAATATGAGTAGCCGCCCAGAAATACTGTTTCCGCTTTTTGGCAGTGTTAAAAAACTGGCTGGGATCGGGCCGAAAAGTGCCGAGGCACTTGCCAAAATTGACCTGACCCGACCAAAAGATCTGATTTTCACACTGCCCCACACGGGGATTGACCGAGAGTTGCGCAAGACCTTGAAAGGGTTAACCTTTCCAACAATTGCGACGGTGAAGGTTGAGGTCACCGCCCATAGGGAAACCGCTGGGCGTGGCCCATTCAGAGTGTTGGTAAGCGATGGCGAACTGGATTTCCAACTGGTATTTTTCCGGCCAAATCTGGGGTGGCTAAAAGAGCAACTCCCTATAGGCGAGCAAAGAATTGTTTCAGGAAAAGTGGAGCTTTATGACGGGATCGCGCAAATGCAGCACCCCGATCACATATTGAAACCGGAAGAAGCCGACAAGCTCCCGAGGTTTGAGCCGGTTTATCCGCTCACAGCCGGCATTAC
>DFBP01000011.1:4893-6393 GCA_002366685.1 Rhodobacterales bacterium UBA3077
TGGCGCTGGCGCGCGCGCAAAACAAAAGGGCCAAAGGCATTTCTACCGTGTCTGATGGGAAGCTTGCTAAAAAATTGATTGCGGCGCTGCCCTTTGAGCCAACCGGGGCGCAAAACAGGGCGGTCGCTGAAATAGTGTCAGATATCGCGGCCCCATTCCGCATGAACCGGCTCCTGCAAGGGGATGTCGGAGCGGGTAAAACCTTGGTCGCGATGTTAGCAATGTGCACCGTGGTTGAGGCGGGTGGGCAAGCCGCGATGATGGCTCCGACCGAGATACTGGCCCGACAACACGCTGAGTCCCTTCGCCCTATGGCGGAAGGCATCGGGTTGAAGCTGGCAGTGTTAACAGGGCGGGACAAAGGCAAAGAACGTAAAGCCAAGTTGCAGGCACTCGCTGAAGGTGAGATTGATATTTTGCTTGGCACCCATGCTCTTTTTCAAGCAGATGTCCTGTTTAATAATTTGCGGTTGGTAATTATTGACGAGCAACACCGTTTCGGTGTTTCCGAACGAATGGAGCTTAGCCAAAAAGGCCACGCGGTCGATAGCCTGATGATGACGGCCACTCCGATTCCACGCTCGCTTGCACTTGCCCATTTTGGCGATATGGATATTTCTGTGCTTGATGAAAAGCCGGCGGGGCGGAAGCCTGTTGAAACCGCGTTGGTTTCATCGGGCCGGATGGAAGAAGTGGTGGCGCGCCTCCGAAACGCAATCGCTGGCGGACAGCAGGTTTTTTGGGTTTGCCCTCTTGTGGAGGAGTCCGAAGTTATGGCTCTGACCGCCGCTGAAGACCGATATCGTACTCTGCGACTGGCGCTCGGGGAGGGGGCGGTCGGGCTTGTGCACGGACAACTTAAGCCAGATGAAAAAGACAAAGCGATGTCAGATTTTGTGGCAAAAAAGACCAAGGTTCTTGTCGCAACAACCGTGATTGAGGTGGGCGTAGATGTGCCAAACGCCTCAATTATGGTAATTGAAGGCGCACAAAACTTCGGGCTCGCCCAGTTGCACCAGTTAAGAGGTCGGGTTGGCCGCGGGGCAAAGGCTTCGACCTGCTTATTAATGTATGATCCACCCCTCACGCAAAGCGCGCAGGCCCGCCTTGCGATAATGCGTGAAACCGAGGATGGTTTCAGGATCGCCGACGAGGATTTGCGGCTACGCGGGGCAGGGGATTTATTAGGGGTCAAACAATCTGGGTTACCCCAGTTTCGAATAGCCGACCTGGAATTGCAGGAAAATCTGATGCGCGTCGCTCAAGATGATGCCCGCCTCTTGCTGGAGCGTGATCCCGATCTTACAAGCGAACGAGGATCTGCTGCCCGCGTACTGCTTTATTTACTGGACCGTGACAAAGCATTTTTAATGCTGAAGGTCGGATAATTTCACGATGTTCTATTAATGTTCTTGACCTTTGAGGCCAAATGTAGAACATTAAGGAAACTTAACGGAAATTAACTACGGAGAAACCCATGGCTGCGCTGATCGAAAAGTT
>DFBP01000261.1:0-7968 GCA_002366685.1 Rhodobacterales bacterium UBA3077
GTGACCGTGGAGCGCCGGAAAAACAAGAACAACAAAGCGGTGACGCTTTCCGAAGCCGTGGTGGCAGTCAAAGTTGGCGGTGTGAAAAAGCTGTCGGTTTCGGACAGCCTTGATGTGCATGGCAAAGACAGCGGGCCGGTGAATGCGCTCGCCAAAGCGCTGGCCAAAGATCTGGGCCCGTATCAGGCGATTATCGACGATATGCGGCTGGTGGATTTTAAGGTAAGGATCACAAATGGCGGGACCGAGGCGGTGACGCGGGTGCTGATCGACTCTGAGGATGGAGCGGGCCGGCGGTGGTCCACCGTTGGGGTTTCGGCCAATATTGTCGATGCCTCGTTTCAGGCCTTGCTGGATGCGATCCGCTGGAAACTGATCCGTGACGGAGCAAGCGATGACTGAAGAATTTGACGCGTTCATGGAGTTATTCAAAGACCTGCCCCGCGAAGGGCCGGGCAATGTTGATAGCCTGCTAAGCGTCTTGGATATGGCCGCAACCCCGCCAGATGCCCGCATTTTTGACGCGGCTTGTGGTTCCGGCGCGGATAGTGAACTCTTTGCCCGCGCCCTCCCCAATGCTGAAATTCTGGCGGTAGATAGACAAGCCCAGTTTATCGAGGCCGCCCAAGCGCGGGGTATCCGGGCAAGCTTTAAAGTTGGCGATATGCTGGAGCCGGATGGCAAGTTTGACCTGATCTGGAGCGCGGGTGCCGTCTATTTTTGTGGCGTCGAGAAAGCGCTGGAAACATGGCGCAAGCACTTGAAACCGGGTGGCAAAATCGCTTTTTCAGAAGTGGTCTGGCTGACCGACGAACCAAGCACTCAGGCGAAAGAATACTGGGAGGAGGCTTATCCGCATATGGTTGGCATCCATCAAATGATTGGCCGGATTGAGGCGCTTGGCTTTCGGGTGATCTCTGCCACCCCGCTTGGCCGTCCGAGTTGGGAAGCGTTTTATGACCCTATTAAAAAGCGGGCCGAGCAATTGCGCGGCCAGGGGCCGGTGATGGATGCGGTATTGGCAGAAAATGATGCCGAGGTCGCGATGTTTGAAGCCTGTTTTGGCGAGTATGACTATGTGGTCTATCTGGTTGAGCCGGCATGACCGCAAGCCGCGCCGCCGTGGCCAGCTTCGAAATTTCTACGCGGCTGGTAAAAGCCGGAGACCCCGACAGGTTTTTGTCTGCGCAGGCAACCCCGCAAGATCAGCGGTCGGAAATAATGGCCATCTATGCACTGAATCTCGAAATCGCACGCGCGCCATGGGCCAGCCAAGAACCTCTTGTGGCCCAGATGCGGCTGCGCTGGTGGGGAGATGCGATTGCCGGAATTTATCAGGGTAAGAGCCCCGACAGTCATGAAATCTTACCGGCCCTATGCGAGGTTATTTATGACCACAATCTGCCGCAAAATCTGTTTGAAACCCTTATCGACGCCCGACATTTTGACCTTTATAGCGACCCCCACGAAAACCGGGAGGCTTTTGACAGCTACATAAACGCGACATCGGGAACCGCAATGGAACTGGCCGCGAGGGTGCTTGGGGCAACGCCTGAAGCCCTGAAAGTCATCAAGGAATATTCATACGGTGTGGGTGTTGCCTCGCTGTTGCGTGCCGCACCTGAACTGATCGCCAGAGGTCGCAATCCGCTTTTGACAGATACGGTGAACCTTGTGACGCACGCGCAGCAAAAAATCATAACGGCGCGAAAGCAAAAGCATCTTGTCGCCCACAAAGCTAAACCGGCTCTTTTGGCGGGGTGGCGGGCCGACGCTACGCTTTCAGAGGCAGCCAAGCGCCCCGAAAGTATAACTGCCGGATTGTTAGAGGAATCCCCCGCAAGGCGCATGGCAACGCTTCGCTGGCGAAAACTTACAGGTCGCTGGTAGTTTTACCGGTCGCGGTGGACTTTTTCTTTGCGCTCGTGGCGTTCCTGCGCCTCTAGGCTCAGAGTGGCGATCGGGCGGGCATCAAGGCGTTTGAGCGAAATCGGCATGCCGGTTTCATCACAATAGCCGAAAGAACCATCTTCAACCCGCCGCAGGGCCGCATCAATTTTGGAAACAACCTTGCGCTCGCGGTCACGGGTGCGCAGCTCGAGCGCGCGGTCGGTTTCCTCGGAGGCACGATCAGCAACATCGGGGATATTGCGTGTGCCTGCCTGCATTTGTTCGATGGTATCGCGGCTGCCTTTCAGAATATCATTCTTCCAGGTCAGCAATTTTTGGCGGAAATATTCAAGTTGACGATCATTCATAAACGGCTCGTCATCGGCCGGTTTATAATCGGTGTTCAAAATAGTTTCTGCTTTCATGCGAAGCTCCCAACCCAATAAAATGTGCGCATTGCGCAGCTCCTGCGGGTGGGATAACGGGATTCTACCCGATTGTCACTAGCTTGTTGTGCAAGTTTGTGTGAAATATTTGTTCAAATGGGGGAAACCCCGAATCCGGCGAAAGTTTAGAGGCAAAAATGCGTTTTGAAGGTACCAAAAACTATGTGGCAACCGATGATCTGAGTATTGCGGTCAATGCGAGCATCGCGCTGGAGCGACCGCTTCTGGTTAAGGGCGAGCCGGGCACCGGTAAAACCGAGCTGGCAAGGCAAGTGGCGGATGCGCTTGGCCTGCCGATGATCGAGTGGAACATCAAATCAACCACCAAAGCCCAGCAAGGGCTTTACGAGTATGATGCCGTGAGCCGGTTACGCGACAGCCAGCTTGGCGACCCCAAGGTGAACGATGTGAAAAACTACATCAAGCCGGGCAAGCTCTGGCAGGCATTTCAGGCGGAAGATCGGGTTCTGTTGTTGATCGACGAGATCGACAAGGCCGATATCGAATTCCCGAATGACCTGCTGCAAGAGCTCGACCGGATGGAGTTCCATGTGTATGAAACCGGTGAGCTGGTCAAGGCAAGGCAACGGCCTGTGGTGATTATTACCTCAAACAATGAAAAAGAATTGCCGGATGCCTTCTTGCGCCGCTGCTTTTTCCACTACATCCAGTTTCCGGATGCGCCAACGATGGCCAAAATCATTGATGTGCATTTCCCCGACATCAAACAGCAATTGGTCGAAGCGGCGCTGACCCAGTTTTACGAACTCCGCGAAACGCCCGGGCTAAAGAAGAAGCCGAGCACTTCGGAGGTTCTGGACTGGCTCAAACTGCTTCTGGCCGAAGATTTAGCGCCAGAGGACCTGCAAGGCGCCGCGACGGATGCCCTGCCAAAGCTCCACGGTGCGCTCTTGAAAAACGAACAGGATGTGCACCTGTTTGAACGGTTGGCATTTATGGCAAGAGGTCAAAGATGATCGAAATAAGAGGGCTGGAGCCCGAGGATAGAGCCAACTGGGACATTCTCTGGAAAGGGTATCTGGAATATTACGAAACCGAATTACCGGACGAGATGTATGACATCGCCTTTAACCGGATGCTTTCGGGCAGCGAGCATGAATTTCAAGGGTTGATCGCGCTGAAAGATGGAGAGCCCGTCGGGCTGGTGCATTACCTTTTTCATCGCCACGGTTGGAAGGTGGAACCGGTAATTTACCTGCAAGACCTTTATGTGAATCACGCCGCGCGCGGCACGGGCGCGGGGCGGGCCCTGATTGAGGCGGTATACGAAGTAGCCGACAAATCCGGTTGCCCTTCGGTTTATTGGCTGACACAGGATTTCAACGAAACCGCGCGCCAACTCTATGACCGGATTGGCGAGAAAACACCTTTTATCAAATATGCGCGCTGACCCATACTTGAAATATGAAAAAGGCGAGTGGCCATGATAAACATCGCCACTCCCAACCCATTGCGGCGTTTTTTCACCTTATGGGTGGTGATGGCTTTAGCAGGGCTCTTGTCGGCTTGCGCCTCCACCTTGCCAACAACGCCCTCTGGCCCATCAACTTCTGGCCAAGGCGTTGCCAGATCAAATAACGCAATCGCAAACGAATTTCTGTCACTGGTTTTTGAAACCGAAAACGGCACTCGTATCCCTCGTTTGCTGCGCTATGAAGGGGCGATCCGCGTCAACCTTGACCCGGATTTGCAAGCCTACAGGCGCGACCTCGAAAATGTATTGCAAAAAATCCGCAGTCAGTCGGAGATAGATATCGCGCTCGGCAACGGAGCTTCGGTAAACATTTATGTCGAGAGGGTTTCAGCCGCTGCGCTTCGCCGCTCCTACCCTACAGCCGCTTGCGTTGTCGTGCCCGGTGTTTCCAGTTTTTCGCAGTTCCTGCGCGGTGATTTTCCGCGATGGTCGCGACAGACCCGCCTTCAAAAAGCCGCGGTATTTATACCGGATAACGCGCCACCCTATATTGTGCGGGCCTGCCTGAACGAAGAAATTGCGCAGGCGCTCGGGCCGGTGAACGACCTTTACCTCGTGGCTGACACTGTGTTCAATGATGACAACGTCTTCAATTCGCTAACCGATTATGACCTGTTGATCTTGCGAGTGCTCTATCACCCGCAGCTTTCAACGGGGATGAGTCGCACACAAGCCGCGCCTCTGGTGGCCCGGATTTTAAGAGGTATAAACCCGGCCGGACAGATTGCAGGCCCCCTGGGTCAGAGCAACCTGTCATGGAAACGGCAAATCGAAACCGCGATGAACAGCCGCAATCCGCGGGCTGCCCGCTTGAGGTCAGCTGAAAACGCGGTTCAGATCTCGCGGCGCTTGGGCGACCACCGGTTGGCACACTCGCTACTTATCTACGGGCGGTTGAACCTGCAAAACCGGCCCGATCTTGCGGCCCCCGCCTTCAGAGAAGCCTATAGCTTGAGCCAGCGCCTGCTTGGCCCCGACAACCTGCGCACCGCGCTGGCCGGTATGCACATGGCGGCGGTTGCCTTGAGCGCCGAGCGCTTTGGGGATGTGATCACGCTCTCGACGCCCGCGCTGGCAACGGCGCAGCGTTATGATGACCCCGTGCTGGCAGCCGGTCTGCTCGGTTTGCGCGCGCTGGCCTTTGCCCAATTGGAGCAAAACAGCAAAGCGCAAGCGGCGCGGCTTGCGAGCGCCGAGCAAGCACGCTATGCCTTTGGCAACAACGCCACACAGATCGCTGCGGCGCAAGCACAAATAGACGGGCTGCTGCCCGCCAATAACTAGGAAACTCCATGCTCTACCTCATCGCCTTTCTCATCGGTCTCGGGCTTGGCTGGTTCACGGCAGGCAAACGTGGCGGTGACACAGCCGACAAGCTCCAATACGGGGTTGTGTTCGGCATGATCGCAATGCTCTTGCTGCTCGTCGGGATCATGATCCTCGGCGCGGTGCTAACCTAGCCATGTTCCTGCGCTTTTTCGAAAATCTGAGGGCGGCGCAGATTCCGGTCTCGCTGCGCGAATTTCTCAGCTTTCTGGAAGCGCTCAAAGCGCAGGCCGTGATTTACGATGTGGAGGGGTTTTACTACCTCGCCCGCCTGACCATGGTAAAAGACGAGCGCTTTTTGGACCGCTTTGACGTCGCGTTTTCGCAGAGTTTTGAAGGAGTCGAGGCCGCAACCCTTACTGAAATCATCGAGAAGGCCGAAATTCCGGAAGAGTGGCTGCGCAAAATGGCCGAAAAAACCATGAGCCCCGAGGAAATGGCGAAAATTGAATCTCTTGGCGGCTTTGAGGCGCTGATGGAAACGCTGAAAAAGCGGCTCGAAGAGCAGGAAAAGCGGCACCAAGGCGGCAGCAAGTGGATCGGCACAGGCGGGACCTCCCCCTTCGGCGCTTATGGCTACAACCCCGAAGGCATTCGCATTGGCCAGCATGAAAGCCGGCACCGGCGGGCGGTGAAGGTCTGGGACCGTCGCGAGTTCAAAAACCTTGATGACTCTGTCGAGCTTGGCACCCGCAACATCAAGATGGCGCTCAAACGCCTGCGCAACTGGGCGCGCCAAGGGGCCGATGACGAGCTGGATCTGGACGGCACCATTCAGGCCACTGCCGAGCACGGTTATCTCGATGTCAAAACCCGCCCCGAGCGGCGCAATGCCGTGAAAGTTTTGTTGTTCCTCGATGTTGGCGGCTCCATGGATGACCATATCGCGCTGGTCGAAGAACTATTCTCCGCCGCACGGGCCGAGTTCAAACATATGGAGTATTTCTACTTCCATAATTGCCTTTATGACGGTGTCTGGAAGGACAATGCCCGCCGGTGGAACGAACAGATGTCCACATGGGATGTACTGCACACCTATGGCTCTGACTACAAGTGCATTTTTGTGGGGGATGCTTCGATGTCCCCCTACGAGATCGCCTATATCGGCGGGGCCAACGAGCACTATAACAAAGAGGCCGGTGGCACGTGGCTGCAACGCACCCGCGAGCAATGGCCGGACCATATCTGGATAAATCCGGTGCCGGAGGATGAGTGGCAATATACCCATTCGGTCGGCATGATCCGCGAGATTTTCGAGAACCGCATGGTGCCGATGACACTGGAGGGCATCGAGGCCGGGATGAAGCAACTGGGGAGGTAAGATGAGCACCGCACCTGAATTCCATATCGATCTTTCAGAATTTCGGGAGAACCCCTACCCCGCGCTCAAACAAATGCGAGCGGAAGCGCCTATCGCCTATGTGCCAGAGTTGGGCCGCACATTACTCACGCGGTTGGATGACATCAAAGCTGCCGAACCGGATATCGAGCATTTTTCTTCCGCCCAGCCCGAAGGGTTGATGACCCTGTTGATGGGTGAAAACATGATGCGAAAAGATGGCGAGGCGCACAGCGTGGAGCGCAAAGCGATCTTCCCCACGGTCTCGCCGCGCGCAGTGCGTGACCACTGGAAGGCGCAGTTTGCATCGGCTGCCGAGGCCATTCTGGATGATATTGAAGCGCTTGCTGAGGGCGACCTGTTCAAGCTTTACGCGACCCGCCTTTCAGGTGAGGCACTGCGGGCCATTACCGGCCTTGACCTAAGCTGGCAGGAGATGGATGCGGTTAGTCAGGCCATGATCGACGGCATTGCGAATTACACGGGTGATGCAGCGGTGGAGGCCAGCTGCCACCGTGCCACCGCGCGAATTGATGAGGCAATCACCAAAGCGATGAAGGGTGAGGCCGATGCTCATAGCTTGCTCGCGACCCTGCAAAATGCGGGCCTTCCCGAAGCGGCCACCCGCGCCAATATCAAGCTGGCGATTTCAGGCGGGCAGAATGAACCGCGCGATGTGATTGCCGGTATAATCTGGGCTTTGCTCACCCACCCCGAGCAATTGAAACTGGTGCGCGCGGGTGAGGTAAGCTGGATGCAGGTTTTTGAGGAATACGTGCGCTGGCTGGCGCCGATTGGCATGTCTCCCCGCCGGATTGCGGCACCTGTTTCGCTGAACGGCATCAGCTTTGAAAGCGGCGATGATGTGTTCCTGATGTTCAATTCCGCCAACCATGACGAAAAATATTTCGACCAACCAGAGCGTTTTGATATCACCCGTGATGCGGGCAAACACATCGCCTTTGGCGCGGGGCCGCATTTTTGCGCCGGAGCATGGGCGGCCAAAGCACTTGTGGCCGAGGTTGCCTTGCCGATGATATTTAATCGTTTTACGCTCACCTTAGGGGAAGAACCGGTACGGATTGGAGGCTGGGCGTTTCGTGGCGTGCTCAACCTGCCTTGCAAATGGACAAGTTAGCAGTTACGCACATGTAGCCTTATTGGGAGCCCCGCATGAAAATTCTGAAGTATCTTTGGAACCATAACAAGTTTCTGCTGATCGGGTTTTCAATTGCCTCTCTGGTGACGCTTGGATTTCTGGCGAAATTCACTTTTTCGGTTATCTATTGGTCCAACAACCGCGATGCCGCAATCGAACCATGGATGCCAATTGGCTATATTGCGCGGTCTTACAAGGTGGAACGCGACTGGTTGATGGAGCAGACCGGATTGCCGCGAGATGAATCCCGTGTCCGGTTTTCGATCGAGGCCGCAGCTGAAGAAGCCGGTATATCCTATGAGGAAATGCGCCA
>DFBP01000261.1:7979-8197 GCA_002366685.1 Rhodobacterales bacterium UBA3077
TTTACCCAATATGGATTGGTGATCCTCGCAGGCACAATCTATCTGGCGGCGCTCGGGGCCCCACTGCCCGGAACCGTCCTCTTGGTGCTTAGTGGCGCTTTTGCCGCCAGTGGCGAAATGGATTTGGTATCGGTGATCGCAACCGCCTATTTTTCGGCTGTGGCCGGTGATATTACCGGATTTACCATTGGCTATAAAGGCGGGGCTTGGCTGCAAAA
>DFBP01000261.1:8266-9167 GCA_002366685.1 Rhodobacterales bacterium UBA3077
AAGTTTGTGCTCTGGGACCTGCTCGGCGAGACGATCTGGGTGGCTGTCTATATGACCATCGGCGTCGTTTTCTCGGCTTCGGCGCTGGCACTGGTGGACATGATTGCCTCGGCGAGCTGGGTTCTGCTTGGCGCGTTGGTCATGTGGGTGATGGGCAAACGCCTGATAAAAGTCATCCGCAAGGCTAGGCAAGCCGTGGCCTAGGGATTATGTCTCAGGGATGTTACGCTATTCCCCCATATTGCTTGCGGTTCTCGTTGGCTACCTAACCTACAGGTTTTCAGCCTGGAAAACCAAAGCGGACCTGAACGCCAATTCAACCCCGTTGAATGACCCTGCCCTGCTGGCACTTCTCCGTAAAATGGCGGCAGCGCTGGATATCCCGAAGGTTCAGGTTTTTGTCTACGAAATCGAGCCGGTGAACGGATTGGCAGCCCCCGACGGGCGGATATTCATCACCCGCGGGTTGCTCAACAAATATAAATCCGGCGAGATTTCCGCTGCCGAACTGGCTTCGGTGATTGCCCACGAGCTTGGCCATATCGCCCTCGGTCACAGCTCGAAGCGGCTAATCGACTTCTCCGGCCAAAACGCGATGCGCGCTTTGCTGATGGGGGTTTTGGGCCGCTATGTGCCCATCGTCGGCCCTTATCTGGCTAATTTTGTGGTCAACATGCTGGCCGCCTCGCTTTCGCGCAAAGACGAATTTGAAGCCGATGCCTACGGCGCAGCCCTTCTGCTCAAATCAGGCATCGGCCTCTCGGCTCAGATCGGCATGTTTAACAAGCTGGAAAGCTGGGGCGGTAAACGCGGGGGCGCGCCCGCATGGCTGATGAGCCATCCGGATACAACCAAGCGGATCGAAGCGATCAACAGGCTGAAAGCCAGTTGGGAAGCCTGA
>DFBP01000050.1:0-2197 GCA_002366685.1 Rhodobacterales bacterium UBA3077
GCGGTTTTTAGCCCTTGTTCCGCCATACCCAGTGTTGCGCGCAACCCGGCACCGCCCGCGCCCACAACCACCACATCATATTCGTGGTCGATAAATTCATATGCAGCCATGATAATTCTCCGAACTCAACCGCCAAACGCGATTTTGGCAACTGAAAAAACGCCGGTCACACCGATCAGCGTTGTAAACATTGTGTTGGCGAGCAGCGCGATGGTCATCATCGCTTTGCCATGCACATAATCCACGATCACTTCCTGCAAACCCTGCCGCAAATGAGACATGATGGTTATGAAAAACAGTACCGCCACGATCGCGTTAAACGGATGCTCGTAAATTTTGAGGACATCGTCATAATCCTGGCCCATGGCCCTTGAAAGCGGTAGCACAAAAAGGAAAACAAGCGGAATAAGGGCCACTGCGGTTATCCGCTGCCGCCACCATTCCATCGTTCCGTCCTTGGCAGACCCTAGACCTTCGACCCGCTGTCTGTCTGTTTGATACCGCATCAGAATACCCCCCTTGAAACGAGAACACCGATGATGGTGAGCACAACTGACCCAGCCAGCACAGCCAGCCCCGAGCGCCACGCTGTCTCAAGCTCGAACCCTTTGCCCGAATCCCAAAAAAGGTGCCGGATCCCGTTGCAAAGGTGAAAGGAAAGCGCCCAGAGAGAAACGATCAGAACAAAACCGCCAACAACCGAAGTCAGCATCGCGTTGGCAAGTTCGAAATATTTTTCGTTAATGGCCAGCGCCAGAAACCACCATGTGATCATTGTAAGGCTCACGGCCATGCCCACCCCGGTAATCCGGTGGGTGATCGACAGGATCATGGTGTAGAGCGGGCGGTAAATGGAAAGATGGGGTGAAAGCGGGCGATTGCCCCGGTTCACATCTGCCATATTGATCTCCTGACTGGTTTTCGAGCCTCAAAGCACACTCAGAGTCTCTTTTGTCGCAGGTTTACGCAAAATAGGCTTTCGGGCAAGTTAATTCGCGGCATTGTATCCCGATGTATCCAGATAGTGACACAAAATTGACATATGTGATCACATTAAAAATTTAAGTGATCACAATTCAGCCGATTGTTTTATTCGCGTGCGGAAACGGCTTTAAAAAGTCTTTTCCCAAAAAGTTGACCAATTCGGGCCAGCCATCGCCGTTCGGGAGGTTCATCACCAGAAAATCATCTTGCCGGTCTGTAAAATGGGCCTTTATTTTGGCATTCTGTCGCTCGAACAACGCGCGATATGTCGCCTCGTTTCCCGAAAACCGGTCAACACCATACATCCATCGGCGCAATGGGTTGTTTCTGTCGGGAAAATAGTTTTGGTAGCTTTGCAGCCAGCTATCACTGTCTCTTTCCGTCAAAATAAACCTGGAGTGCGGAAAGGCCTCATCCAGCTCTTGAAACAGAAACGGACAAGGCGAATCTTCGAGAACATCCACGCCTTTTGCGATATTCAGAACCATCTCGGAAATCTCTTGATCGAGATCTTCGGAATCCCAACGGATACGTTTATTCAACTGAACATGAGCGGAACCAACGGTAAATCCGAGGCCCTTGAGAGCCTTGGCCAAGGAGGATGTACCGGTTTTCTGAAACCCGAGGCAGAAGATCTTGCCTGTCATATCGGCATGAGCGCCCAGTAATCCAGATCAAGCAATACATGCGGAGGGTATTTCCCCTCGACCTTGTCAAGACTTTGGCCTGCGGCTCCCGTATAGGCCTGCAACCGCAACCGGACGGCCCCGATTCCGTTGACTCCTGCCTTGTCCAGCACCTCTGAGCGCGCACGAATGGTATCTCCCGAGAAACACGGGTTGGCGTGGGTGCCTCCGTTGATCGCAACAACCATTTGCGCATTGGCCAAGCCGTTGAAGCTGAGCGCCCGCGCCATAGAGATCACGTGGCCACCGTAGATCAGGCGCTTACCGTCTGGCCGTTGACTGGCGTCAAAATGCACCTTGGCTGTGTTCTGCCATAACCGTGTGGCAATCATGTGTTCAGCCTCTTCGACGGTCACTCCGTCTACGTGGTCGATCACTTCACCGATGGCGTAATCGCCGAGCCGGTGTGGCTCTCCGGACTGCGTGAAATCGTAGGTATCAAAGCTCAATCCGGCGGGGATCGGCAGGTCGGTAGCTTCGAGTGATGCCTTTAACTCTGGAATTGCGGTTTCCGGTGCAGGCGCCTC
>DFBP01000050.1:2340-4242 GCA_002366685.1 Rhodobacterales bacterium UBA3077
CGGGCTTCGGCATAGCCGAGATTGGCAACCGCGTTGAGCGAAATATCCGGTACGGTTTTTCCAAAAACAACATGAAAAGCCGCGAGGTCTTCGATCGGGCTTTCCGGCAATCCGCAGGCCCGCGCAAACTCGTCAGACGAATAAAGCGCAAAGCGGGATGGATAGAGCGCTGTATAAAGGGCGCGCTCCCCGCCGGAAATTGTGCGCGGCACTGCGTGCTCAAAAACCTGCCCTAGCCGGTAATCCTCAAAGAAATAGCCGGAATTGGTTTTGCTCATACCTGCCCCAGTTTCATTTCGGGTGAGTATTCACCCTCGTATTCTTTCACAACGGCCTGCGCACAGCGCACAACACCACGGCCGGAATCATATGTCATCACCGGATCGCCCTGAAGCGACCACCCCTTGGCCAACGCCTCAGAGACCTTATGGCAAAAAGCGGAGGTGTCATCCTCCGTCAATAGTCGATATGCCAGCATTTTATCCTCCAAACGGGCTTGGGCCGATCCAGATATGGAGCCCTGTAATCACCGCAAATACGACAGCCGAGATAACCAGCCACTTGATATCACCCGAAACGGGGCCAGCCTCGGGGCGTTGCCATTTGCCTTCTTGCATATTGATCAAAAGCATCTCTGCCACGGCCCAGATCGCCATGCCGGCAAACAATACAATGGAAGCTACATCCCCGTTCACCAGTAAATGTGCGCCGCTCCAAACTATAACACCGGCTAGCATCGGGTGGCGCATCCAAGTGCGCGCCCGCCCTTTAGAACTGCCCATACCCAACAAAGCAACGGAAACAAGCATTAGCGTATTGTTTAAGTGTTTCATCCAGCCCGGAGAGTCGAACACAAATTCGACAGGTGCGGCGCGATAGCCAACCACCATCAGCGCCAGCGACACCAGAATCAGCAAACTCATGATGCCTCTGGACAGCCCCGCGCCCAGTTTTGCATCCATGCTCGCGCGCATTTCAGGCGCCAGGCGTTTAAAAAAATGGGCTATAGCCCAAAGCACAAGCCCTGCGATGAGTAAATTCATGTTGATCCCCTAATTGTTCATTTTGGCGATCATATCGGCCTTGGCCAGCAAACGCACGGCATTTTCCACATGCAGGTTTTCGACGATTTTTCCATCGACAACGGCCACGCCGGAGGCATTCTCAAAGGCTTCGATGTAGCGCCGCGCGAGCTCCAGCGCCGCCGCGTCCGGTGCAAAAACTTCATTGGCAATGCTAACTTGCGCCGGATGAATCAAGGTTTTGCCATCAAATCCCATATTTAGCCCTTGCTCACATTCAGTCCGCAATCCGTCATCATCTTTAAAGGCGTTATAAACGCCATCCACACATACCAGCCCAAAAGCACGCGCAGCGAGCAAGCAAAGCGAAAGGGAGGTCATCACGGGCGCACGGTCAGGCGTGTGGCTGGCAAACAGGTCTTTCACCAAGTCGTTGGTTCCGATCACAAAACCCTCAAGAAGCGGTGTGCTGCCTGCAATTTCTTTTGCGTTCAGTATCCCCAACGGGGTTTCCATCATCGCCCAAATCCGAGTTTTCCCTTTTAGCCGGCTGGCGATGCCTGTTAAAACTTCAGGCCCGTCCACCTTTGGGATCAATATGCCATCGGGTTCGGCTTCGATTGCGGCTGCCAGGTCATCCTCTCCCCATTCGGTGTCCAGCCCGTTCACCCGGATCAGGCGCTTGCGCGCGCCATAACCGCTACGGATCATTCCGCAAACCAGACCGCGCGCCGCCTCTTTTTCTTCGGGCGCGACCGCGTCTTCCAGATCAAAGATCAGCGCGTCAGCCGGAAGGCCTTTGGCTTTCTCCAGCACGCGCTCGCGCGATCCGGGAAGATAAAGCACGGAGCGAAAAGGATGTGTCATATCGGGCCTCTTG
>DFBP01000237.1:0-952 GCA_002366685.1 Rhodobacterales bacterium UBA3077
GCCGGATTGCGCAGGGCCACTGTGCCGAGGATCACCCGCTGCAAGCCTTTGCCAAGCCAACGCTCGATGGTGGCGATATCGCGAATACCGCCGCCAAGCTGGGCGGGAATGCTACATTCTTTCAAGATGGCCTCGACAGGCGCGGCGTTCACCGGCTCACCGGCAAAAGCGCCGTTGAGATCAACCAAGTGTAGCCACTCACAGCCTGCATCCTGAAAGGCGCGGGCCTGCGCGGCCGGGTTGTCACTAAAAACAGTCGCCTGATCCATCTCGCCCTTTACAAGGCGCACACAGTTTCCATCTTTCAAATCAATCGCGGGGTATAGGATCATTTTAAGGCCTCCAAAGCTATCACCAGCGTTTTAGCGCAAATCGCCCAAGCTGCAAGTTGCCATTACGTCACCGTTGACTGAAACCGTCTTATCGGTATCTTTTTTGCCACCCAACAGGAGAGAATTATGAAAAAACTGATCGCAGCGGCCCTTGTTGCCCTGCCAATGGCCGCGCAAGCTGGAGACCCGACCGGCCTTTGGCAGACTGCCCCGAATGACGACGGCAAGTTTTTGCAAGTGCAGGTCCATGCCTGCACCAGCAATGCCGCCGAGATATGCGGTACGATTACAGGTGCCGGTGGCGGAGCCACAGCGGAAAACAACGGTAAACCGATCATCTGGGGCATGCGCGCCCGCGGCGATGATTATTGGAACCGCGGTAACGTGTGGGCACCCGACACCGATAAAACCTATCGCGCCAATATTACCCTCAGTGGGAATACGCTGGTTGTTCAGGGCTGTGTTGCAGGGCTATTCTGCCGCTCGTCAAACTGGACACGGGTACAATGATTAAAGGTGCATGCCATTGCGGCGCGGTTTCATTCGAAGCCGCGCAAAAGCCTGAAAGAATGGTTTCGTGCAACTGCTCCATTTGCAGGCGCTATGCCACGCTCTGGGTG
>DFBP01000237.1:995-3983 GCA_002366685.1 Rhodobacterales bacterium UBA3077
AAAGATATCCGTATCCGCCATTTTGACGGGGCGGATAGCTGGGAATTTCTGGATTAGGTTTCCAGAATGGCCCTTAAGGGCTTGACGGCTCTACTTCTGAAGGGCATCGAAGCTTGAACCACCTTTCCTATGGCGGAGTTTTTTGTTGTCAAAATTTGGTCTTTACGGTGTCGAGAGGGCTCTCCAACGGCTCGGCGTTATGGCGTTATTCCTTTTTGCAGGATTGCCAGTACACGCGGAGAACCTGTTTGTTGTGGCCGGGCAAGGTGTTTCCGTGTCTGTCGGACTGCCAGATTTTGCGATGAAAGACACTCCCGAAGAATTCCGCTCTTCAGGACCGGTTTCAACAGGTCATTACTTCTCGATTGGCGAACTTATCCCCGAGGGCGAAAGCTTTGAGGGCTGGACGTCGCTTTTTGCTATCAAGATCGAAGAAGGTGTCGGATTGAGCTTTGAACAATATGTCGGGCAGTTGATCGGTACCTATCTGGACGCCTGTGATATGGAAGTGGAAGCAATAAGCGGTGTTGAGCAGGCCGAAAATCACTTGAGGTTACTCGTTCCCTGCCAGAGCTATCGCGATAATTCTGCGGTTGGTGAGTTGGCGCTCTTTGATATTCGCCAGCAGGAAGGCGGATATATCAACATCTATCAACACTGGCGGGGTGATTCATTTGATGCGCTGGATATTGAAAGCTGGCCGGTTGGGCGCAGCGGCATTGACAGATTTATGACCATTGCCGACGACGCAGAAGTTTTTGCACCCTAAGGCTTCCACCTCAGAAAATTTCCAATCAACCGCAATCCGGTTTTCTGGCTTTTCTCGGGGTGGAACTGGGTGCCAATCATGTTATCCCGCCCAACAACAGCCGTGATTTTGCCGCCGTAATTGGCATGGGCCAGCACTTGGTCGTGATCTTCCGGCACAAGGTGGTAGGAGTGCACAAAGTAGGCGTGGTCGCCGTGGTTGAGGCCCTCCAATACGGGGTGGGGCTGGTCGATGACCAGCTCGTTCCAGCCCATGTGCGGGATTTTGAGTGTCGGGTCGTCGGGTTCAAACTTGACAACTTCGCCCGGAATCCAGCCAAAGCCTTTGGTATTGTGGCCGTGTTCGCGGCCCATGCTCGCCATCAGCTGCATCCCGACGCAGATACCGAGAAAGGGCGCACCCTCTCGGATGACCCGTTGCTCAATGGCCTCAAAAAGGCCGTCATAGCCGCCAAGGCCCGCGCGGCAATCGGCAAAGGCCCCGACGCCGGGCAAAACAATGCGGCCAGCTTTGGCAACCACCTCCGGTTCGGAACTAACGATGATTTTATCGCCGGTTTCAGCCGCCATCCGCTCAAAGCTTTTCTCGGCCGAGCGCAGGTTGCCGGAGCCGTAGTCAACGATGACAGTGGTCATTCGCTCAGTGTCCCTTTGGTGGAGGGGATAGCGTCCGCCTTGCGGGGGTCGGTATCCAGCGCCACGCGCAATGCGCGGGCCACAGCTTTGAAAGCGGCCTCGGCGATGTGGTGGCTGTTGATGCCGTCTATCTTGGCAACGTTGAGGGTGATCCCGCCATTCATCGCGAGCGCGGTGAAAAACTCGCGTACCAGCTCGGTGTCAAATGTGCCGATCTTCTGGGCTGTCATCTCGACATTCCAGACAAGGAAGGGTCGGCCGGAAAGGTCAAGCGCGGCGCGCACCAAGGTATCATCCATCGGCAGGTGGCATTCCCCGTAGCGGTTGATGCCACGTTTATCCCCCACAGCCTGCACAAGGGCTTTGCCAAGCGCAATGCCTACGTCTTCCACCGTGTGGTGGTCGTCGATGTGAAGGTCGCCAATCGCGCGCACTTTCATATCAATCAGGGCGTGGCGCGAGAGCTGGTCGAGCATGTGGTCAAAAAAGCCGATGCCGGTTTGATTGTCATAAACGCCGGTGCCGTCGAGGTTGATTTCGACGGTGATATCTGTTTCCGCTGTTTTGCGGGACTGGGTCGCTGTGCGCATTGTCGCCTCCGTTTGCGGCCCTTATAGCGGGGGTTGGCAGCGGGGCCAAGGGGGAGTTGAAATGTAGGGGGGCGTGCGGTGCCTATTTGAACACGGATTCTTGTAGGGAGGCGATAACGGTTTCCACCCATTTCTTGCTGTGCTGCTCGGCATAGCTATCCGGGCTGAAATAATGCGCACGGAACGCCGCTCCGGTTGTGGGCAGAAATTGATCGTTCCACGCGCCATCACAGGAGTAGATCAGGCCATCGGTCAACTCAGCCAGCGTAGCGGCGATGATACCATAGCTCAGATTGATAATCTCAGGTTGGCCCATTGAGCGCCGGAATCTCCAGCGCCGGTCAAGCTTTTTGGCGCTGCCGAGAAGGCGCTCATACACCGGATTGAAATTCAGGGCTTCTCTTAGCTCATCAAAAATGTGCCATTTGTGCTCGGGGAGGCGACTACTGATGGTGTCACAATAAACATCGGTGCCGCCGGGCACACCGTTCAACGATATCCACAGGTAGGCGTAATCTGGTGGGCCAACAGACCACTTGAAAACCTTATCTGGCAACACCTCTCGCCGGTTTTTATTTGTAATAATTTCAGCCCGCAATTGGATTTCATGAGTGATCCCCAGTTCATGCAGATGCAGGGAGATATTTTTTTGAGATTGATCAAGGAGCTCACCAAAGGTGAGATCTTTGCGCGTGGCTGGTAAGACTTCAAATGTTGTTGCCATTGCTGGGCCCGTGGTTGCATTGATTATGTCATTCTGCCTGACCCGGTGGCATTTTTGAAGAGGTCTTAACAAATGGGCTGCGGCGCCTTGGCCTCTCTTCGCTCGGGGAAAGGGCGCTCAAATTTCGGGGGACTCCCAAGCCGCCAGATTCCCTAGCCCCTCACAGATGTGGTCAAAAGCCTCGGCGGCGCGGGTTGAGTGGTGGCGCGCGTGGAGGTGGCCGTGCATGAGGCCGTCTTCTTCCATCAGCACACTTTCGCCACCCGAGAA
>DFBP01000023.1 GCA_002366685.1 Rhodobacterales bacterium UBA3077
GTGATGCGCACCGATGGCAGCCGGGAAAACCTGCTGACAGCCTCGTTTATCGACGAAGCGCCAACGTGGTCTCCCAACGGCCGCGTGTTGATGTTTTTCCGCGAAACAGCGGGCGCAAACGGTGCGCCGCAGATATACTCCGTAGACTTAACCGGCCGCAATTTGCACCGCGTAGACACGCCGAGCTTTGCTTCTGATCCGGATTGGTCAGGGGTTTTGCGATAAACCCCGACGGGGATAACAGAGCAGAGGACAGGAAAATGGATTTGAGAAAAACAGGTTTAATGCTGGCCGCCTTCATGGCACTCGGGGCTTGCGAAGGCAACAATATATTTGGCGGCAGCGGCGGCGCAGATCAAACGCCGGGGGGTGTTATCGAGGAAAGCTCGCTCGAGTATTTTGCGGCCACGATTGGGGATCGGGTTCTATTTCCGGTCAACGAAGCAACGCTGACCGCTGAGGCTAAAGCCGTTTTGGATGCCCAGGTTGCCTGGCTCAACCAGTATCCGGAGCGCACGATTGTGATCGAAGGCCACGCCGACGAGCAGGGAACGCGGGAATACAACCTCGCCCTAGGGGCGCGGCGTGCTGCGGCGGTGCGGAACTATATGGTTGCGGCGGGCCTTCTGGAGACCCGGCTTTCGATTATTTCTTATGGCAAAGAACGCCCGCTAGAGGTTTGTTCGACCGAGACGTGCTGGTCTAAAAACCGGCGGGCTGTGACGGTGGTTGCTGGCGGAATTGGCAACGTGTAGGGTGCGCGGGGGCTTTCAGGCCCCCGGTAACGGTTAGGAAAAGTGGATGTTAAAGCGGTTTTACAGTGTGATCTTGGCGCTGGCTCTTGCAGGGCCCGTGCAGGCGCAGGAAATGACGCTGGCCGATATTCGCGGCGATCTGGCGATTTTGAGCCAGCAGCTTGAAACCCTGCGCGCCGAGATGAGCGCAACCGGAAATACAGGCCTGACCACTCGGGATGCCGCATCAGCTTTGGTGCGGATCGACGAGCTAAATGCCGACCTGCGCGCCGCCCTTGGGCGGATTGAAGCGCTTGAGATCAAAGTGCGGCAGGTCATTGACGACGGAACCCGCCGCATTGGCGATATAGACTTTCGACTGACCGAACTGGAGGGCGGAGATCCTACGCTCACTGGAAACACAACGCCGCTTGGGGGCACTGAAACCCAAACCGAAGTGATCTCGCAAGAGCGGCAGGCTTTTAATGCCGCCAAAAAATCGCTGGCAGAGGGAGACGGGGCTTCGGCATCGGCTCAACTGGCGGCTTTCCTCAGCACCTATCCTGATGGGCCGCTGACTTCGGAAGTGCGCTTTTTGCAGGGCGAGGCGTTGGTGATGTCGGGTGACTATCAAAATGCGGCACGGTCCTACCTAAGCGGGTTCAGCGGGGCGCCGGATAGTGCCTTTGCGCCGCTTTCGCTCTTTGGTCTATCGGTAAGCCTGTTTGAGCTTGGCCAAAGCGAGCAGGCCTGCCTGACCTTGGCAGAGATCCAGATCCGCTATGTTGATCTCGATGATGATCTCGTGCGCGCAATACTGGAGCAGCGTGGAGCGATGGCCTGCCCGTGATCTCGCTCGGGCAGTTACCGGAAGGAACACTGGGAGTCGCGGTTTCCGGAGGTGGCGATTCTGTGGCTTTGTTGGTGCTCTTGCACCGGTCGGGGCGCAAGATAAAAGCGGCAACCGTAGATCATAGGCTCAGGCCGGAATCAGCCAGCGAGGCTGAAGGTGTTGCCGGACTTTGTGCCGAATTGTATATTCCTCATTCAACGCTTGTCTGGGATCATGCCGACCGTGCTGGAAATCTCCAGAATGCAGCGCGGGATGCCCGGCGAAATTTGCTTTCCGGCTGGGCGCGGGCCGAGGGGCTGGGCCATATCGTACTTGGCCACACGCTGGATGATCAGGCCGAGACGGTTTTGATGCGCATGGCGCGGGGCTCAGGGGTAGACGGGTTGGCAGGGATGGCAGCGGAGCGCTGCGAAAACGATCTTTGCTGGCATCGGCCTTTGCTGGCGGTTCGGAGGGCGGAGCTGCGCACCTATTTGCGCGAAGCCGGAATCGGCTGGGTGGATGACCCAAGCAATGAAGATACGCAATATGACCGTATAAAGGCGCGGCAAGCGCTGGAACACTTGGCCCCGCTGGGACTTACCGCCGAGAAACTCACAGAAACCGCCGCACATATGCGAAGGGCACGAGCGGCATTAGAGGAGGCGACGCTTGCGCTGGCACGCAGCTGTGCCCGGGTTTCAGCGGCGGGTGAGCTATGTCTGGCATCTGAAATTTTTGCCAAAGCCCCAGAAGAGCTTCAACTGCGCCTTCTTGCCGCCAGCCTTCGCTGGGTGGCGAGCGCAGATTACCGACCACGCTTCGCTGCGTTGGAGAGCTTGCTCGAAACTTGCCTTTCCGGTGAAAATTTTGGTCAAACATTGCACGGGTGCATGATTAGCTGGCGGAAAAACGAGATTGTGATCAACCGCGAGCCTTCAGCAACCCCGAAAGCGGCACAAGTTTTGACGCGGTGGGATGGACGCTGGGAAATCGACCCGAAGGGCCTCGAAAACCTGCAAATTAGGGCATTGGGCGAAGATGGGGTACAATGCTGCCCTGACTGGCGCGATTCGGGCCATAGCCGACGCGCTTTGCTGGCCAGCCCTTCCTTTTGGCGCGAAGGGCGGCTCATAGCCGCGCCACTGGCACAATTTGGCCAGATTCGGGGGGTAAAGCTTGCAGGTGGAGAAAAAGGTTTTTATGACGCGTTGATCGCGCATTGAATGTGGGGGGAAAGCCCCTATTTAATAACGCAAAGTAATGTTGCACCTTTCACAAGGAGAATTGACTTGGGCAATTCAAAAAATTTGGCGTTCTGGCTGGTCCTTATGGTCCTGATGATTGCGCTTTATAATATTTTCAGTTCAGGTATGGCGCCGAGCAGCGGGCAAGAGGTGAACTATTCCGAATTTCTGACCCAAGTGGAAAACGGGAAGGTTTCGACCGTGCAAATTGACGGCGAAAACGTTGTATTCCAGACCGGTTCAGGCACTTTCAGCACGGTTCAACCCAGAGATACCAACACGTATTTGATCCCGCTATTGCAGGAAAATGGTGTTGGGTTTGCCGCCGAAGCACAGGAGCAATCGACGCTTTCGGCAATTATCATCAGCTTCCTGCCTTTTATCCTGCTCATCGGGGTTTGGATCTACTTTATGAATAAAATGCAGGGCGGCGGCAAAGGCGGGGCGATGGGCTTTGGCAAGTCGCGCGCCAAAATGTTGACGGAGAGCTCGGGGAAGGTGACCTTTTCCGATGTGGCCGGGATTGACGAAGCCAAAGAAGAGCTGGAAGAGATTGTCGAGTTTTTGCAGGATCCGCAGAAGTTCAGCCGCTTGGGCGGTAAAATCCCGAAAGGCGCGCTGCTTGTCGGCCCTCCGGGCACCGGTAAAACCTTGCTGGCGCGGGCGATTGCGGGCGAGGCGGGTGTGCCTTTCTTTGCGATTTCAGGT
>DFBP01000147.1 GCA_002366685.1 Rhodobacterales bacterium UBA3077
CTATCCCGACTTAAAGCTAACGGCGACCAAGGAAATGCAGGTTTAACCCAGCAGTTTTTCAAGTTGTCAAAAACTGCGCACGGCCCAAGGGCGGCGGCCCCTAATCCACAAACGCCTTTTCAATCACAAATTGGCCCGGCTCGCTGTTAGAGCCCTCTTCCATGCCCGCCGCTTCACAAATCGCTTTGTGCTCGGCCAGCATTTCCATAGAGCCGCAAATCATCACGCGGTCGGTTTCAGGTGTGAGCGGAGCGCCGGTGGCAGCTTCAAAACGGCCATCGCGTAGCCAGTCCGTCATCCGGCCCATTTGCGCGCTTTCCTCACGCGTTGTGGTGCAGATATAGCGCAGCTTATCCCCCACCACTTCCTGCAAAAGCTCGTCACTTTCGATCTCGGCCATCAGGTGCTTGCCATAATCAAGTTCCTTCACCTCACGGCAGGTCTGTGTGAGGATGACCTCGTCAAACTTGTCATAGGTTTCCGGGTCGCGCATGACGCTGGCAAAGGGGGCGATGCCGGTGCCAGTTGAAAACATGATCAAGCGCTTTCCGGGCAACAAAGCGTCATGCACCAGCGTCCCCACGGGCTTGGGGCGAATCCAGATGCTTTCTCCGTCTTTAAGGTGTTGTAAGCGCGAAGTTAGCGGACCATCGGGCACTTTGATCGAATAAAACTCCAGCTCCTCTGCCCAGTTGGGCGAGGCGATTGAATAAGCCCGCAGCAGTGGTTTCTCCCCGTTTTCCAACCCGATCATAGCAAACTCACCCGAGCGGAAGCGGAACGAATCCGGTCTTTCACACGAGAAGGAAAAGGTCTTGTCAGTCCAGTGGTGAACATGGCTTACTTTGAGAGATTCAAGGCCTCTATACGCCTTAGGAAGTTCGCTGGTCATAATGTCTCTTTCTTTGCTGCGCTTGATATAGCGCCATTGGCCCTGACGTAAAACCGCAAATTTTCGCCAACATAGTCGCAGCCTTCCTTATGACATTGACCTATGTCATGGATTTGGTTATCAAAGCCCTTGTTATGAGGGCGCAATTCGGCGGCCTCGGCCGCGTTTAATTAGCGGCACCACAATCTGCCGCAATTTACGGAAAAACATGACAAAATTCAGTGACTTGAACCTTGATGAAAAGGTTCTCAAAGCCATAGTCGAAACCGGCTATGAAACTCCGACTCCCATTCAGGCCGGGGCAATCCCGCATGCGCTGCAAGGCCGCGATGTTTTGGGCATTGCCCAAACGGGCACGGGTAAAACAGCCTCCTTCACCCTGCCGATGATCACGATCCTCGCCAAAGGGCGGGCTCGCGCCCGGATGCCGCGTTCGCTTATCCTCTGCCCTACACGGGAATTGGCTGCACAGGTTGCCGAAAATTTCGAGAATTATGGCAAGTATCATAAGCTTTCCATGGCGCTGCTTATTGGCGGAGTCAGCTTCAAGGATCAGGACCGCCTGATCGACCGCGGTGTTGATGTGCTTATTGCCACGCCCGGCCGCTTGCTTGACCATTTCGAGCGCGGAAAACTCATGCTCACCGGCGTTCAGGTTATGGTGGTGGACGAAGCCGACCGTATGCTCGATATGGGATTCATCCCCGACCTTGAGCGCATATTCAAGCTTACCCCCTTCACCCGCCAAACCCTGTTTTTCTCGGCCACTATGGCGCCAGAAATCACACGGATCACGGAAGAGTTTCTGCATAATCCGGTGCGGGTTGAAGTTGCCCGTCAGGCGACAACATCCGAGACGATTACGCAAGCGGTTTGCGAACTCACGCCAAGCCGCCGTGACCGTGCCGCCAAGGAAAAACGCGACCTGTTGCGCGCGCTCATGGAGAGCGAGGGCGATGCGCTCAAGAACGCAATTATCTTTTGTAACCGCAAAGTTGATGTAGACATCGTTGCCAAATCACTGAAAAAGCACGGGCTGGATGCCAATCCGATCCACGGTGATCTTGATCAATCAATGCGGATGAAAATCCTGAACGAATTTCGGGACGGGACACTGAAATTCCTCGTGGCCTCCGATGTAGCCGCGCGCGGGCTCGATATCCCCAATGTGTCCCACGTTTTCAACTTTGATGTGCCAATTCATGCCGAAGATTATGTGCACCGTATCGGCCGCACCGGCCGTGCCGGGCGCTCGGGTAAGGCCATTACTATTTCAATTCCGGCGAGTCAAAAGCACCTAGATGCAATCGAAGAGCTGGTCAAAACCAAAATAGACCGCATTGAGAACCCGCTGAAAAAGGCTGAAAAACCAAAGCCCGAGGCCAAACCTGAGCCCAAACCAAAGCCAGAGGTAAAAGCAGATCCAAAACCGGTAGCGGAAACTGAAAAACCCCGCCGCACACGCGGCCCCCGTCGCGAGCGTAGCGATAACCGGCGCGGCCCGATGGGAATGGGTGACCACATGCCGGCCTTCCTGACCCGTGAGTTTTTGCCAATTCCCGAAGGGGAGCCGGAAACCGTTGTGGAAAAACCGAAGCGGAAACCTCGGAAGCAAAAGGTTGAAGCTGAAG
>DFBP01000299.1:0-10131 GCA_002366685.1 Rhodobacterales bacterium UBA3077
GCCTCCTGATTGTTTTCGCAATGGATCTGGATCCAGCCCGCATCGCGCACGGCCATTGAATCAGCGTGGTCATTCCAGATGGAAAGCGGGGCCGAAACCGCACGGTTGGCCACCGTCATCACCAGAGGGATGCGCATACCGGCAGCGTTAAACAGCACTTCGGCCATAAGGAGCACCCCTTGCGAGGAGGAGGCCGTGTAGGCCCGCGCCCCGGCCGCCGCCGCACCCAGCACCACCGAGGCGGCCGAAAACTCGCTCTCGACACTCACAAATTCGGTATGCAGGTCACCGTCAGCCACCAGCTTGGAGAGATTTTCAACAATATGGGTTTGCGGCGTGATCGGATAGGCCGATACCACGTCCGGCTTGCAGAGCGAAACCGCTCTGGCAACCGCTTGGGAACCCTCAAGAGCTTCACGCATTTTCGACCTCCTGCCATAGGGCTTTGGGTGTGTATTCAGCGGCCATATCAACCAGCGCCAGGTTATTTTCGAGCACAGCACCCGCGAATCGCCCCTTGAGCGCTTTTTTGAAATCGCCCAGCGGGAATATCGGCAGAAGGGTCAGGAACGAAGCAATCAGGGCCGCGTTCGGGATCGGACGGCCAATGGCTTCCATCGCCATTTGGTTGGCAGGCAGGCAAAACACCTTGCAGCCAAGCCGGCCAGCCAGTTCTTCGGCATCCTGCGTTGAATTAATGATCATTGCCCCACCGGATTTTAACCCGTCGGTGATCCCACCGCCAAGCAGCTTGTCATCCTGCACGATCAGGTAATCGGGGGTTTGCACCTGCGCGCGTAGGTCTATCGGCCTGTCATCTATCCGCACAAATGCGGTAACCGGAGCCCCGCGCCGCTCGGCCCCGAAGGAGGGAAACGCCTGACACATGCGCCCGCTTTCAAAGGCGGCGGCAGCCAACAAATAGGCCGCCGCCACATTGCCCTGCCCGCCCCTGCCATGAATTCGAAATTCGATCATACCGATATCCTTCGCTATATTCTGGCGATATTTATATCTGACATTTTTTGCGATGGATTTAATCGAGATCAAGTCGAAGCGAGTTTTTCTGCAGTATAGAGTCTCTGATTTAGATAAATTGGAAGCGAGGTTACTTGATGTCAAAGACAGTTCTATGGTTTGCCGAGTTGGGCATTGAAGATGTCCCATCGGTGGGCGGCAAAAATGCGTCACTGGGTGAAATGTATCGCGAGCTGGTGCCCATGGGTGTGCCCTTGCCAAACGGTTTTGCGACCTCGGCGCAATCTTTCCGCGATGCACTGACGAATGCCGGTGCATGGGAGAAGCTGCATGCCGAGCTGGACGACCTTGATAAAACCGACATTAAAGCCCTCCGGAAAGCGGGCGCGGCTTGTCGCGAGATCGTTTATTCAGCCGGGCTAACCCCCGAAACTGTCGCCGAAGTCACCGCAGCCTATGCCAAGCTGCAAGAGGAATACGGCGAAGATATGAGCGTGGCGGTGCGCTCTTCAGCCACCGCCGAAGACCTACCCAATGCCAGCTTTGCCGGCCAGCATGATACCTACCTGAATGTATCCGGCACCGCCGCAGTTCTGGATGCGGTCGCGCGGTGCAACGCTTCGCTCTTTACCGACCGCGCAATCTCCTACCGGATCGACCAAGGGTTTGACCATTTCCAGATCGGCCTTTCGGCCTGTGTGATGAAAATGGTGCGCTCCGATATCGCCTCCGCAGGGGTTATATTTACAGTTGATACCGAAAGCGGCCACGAGGATATGGCATTTATCACCGGCGCTTACGGCTTGGGTGAAAACGTGGTGCAGGGCGCGGTGGATGTAGACGAGTTTACCGTCCACAAACCAACCTTTAAACAGGGCCACCGCTCGGTGCTTCGCAAAGTGCTCGGGAAAAAGCAGATCCGGATGATCTATTCCGAAGGCCACACCCGCGAGCCGGTAAGGAATGTGCCCACCGCCAAAGAAGAGCGGAAGCGGTTTTGTATCACTGACGAACAGGTGCTGGAACTCGCCGATTTTGCGATCAAGATCGAAGATCACTACTCGGCCTATCACGGCCACAAAACCCCGATGGATATCGAATGGTGCTTAGACGGGATCGACGGCAAGCTCTATATCGTTCAGGCCCGCCCTGAAACGGTGATCTCCCAAAAAGCCGAGAACATGCTTGAAGAGTATAATGTGACCGGCACCGGTGAGGTACTAGTCGCTGGCCGCTCGGTTGGGGCCAAAGTGGCCCAAGGCAAAATCCGAGTCATTCGCGATGCCGAACACCTGAGTGATTTCAAACCCGGCGAGGTGCTGGTGGCCGATACCACCACCCCTGACTGGGAACCTGTAATGAAAACAGCGGCGGCACTGGTCACCAATCGCGGCGGGCGCACCTGCCATGCAGCGATTGTGGCGCGTGAGCTCGGGATTCCGGCGGTTGTGGGAGCTGATGGCGCGACAGCGACGCTGAAAGATGGCACGGATGTTACCATCTCCTGCGCCGAGGGCGACGTTGGCCGCGTTTACGAGGGCTCGGTACCTTTTGAACTTATCAAAACCGACCTGACAGGATTTACAAAACCGAAAACGCCGATCATGGTCAACCTCGGTAACCCGGACCTCGCCTTTAAAACCAGCTTCCTGCCGGTGGATGGCGTGGGGCTCGCACGGCTTGAATTCATCATCAATGAATATATCAAGGCGCACCCGATGGCGCTGCTCTATCCCGAAAAGGTCGAAAAACGAAAGCAGCGCAAGGCCATTGAAAAACTGATTGCGGATTACGAAAGCGGCGGTGCCTTCTTCATTGAAAAGCTCTCCGAGGGTGTGGGCACTATTGCCGCAGCTTTTTACCCTCGGCCCGTCATAGCCCGCTTGTCGGATTTCAAATCGAATGAATATGCCAACATGCTTGGCGGCTCCGGCTTTGAACCTGAAGAGGAAAACCCGATGATCGGCTTCAGAGGCGCGGCCCGCTATACCGACCCGAGCTTTGCCGAAGCCTTTGCGCTGGAATGCGCCGCAATGGCACGGGTCAGGAACGAGATGGGCCTGACCAACCTCAAGCTGATGGTGCCCTTCTGCCGGACTTTGAAAGAGGCCGACAAAGTGCTTGAAACCATGGCCGCTCATGGTCTGAAATCCGGCGAAAACGGGCTGGAGATTTACGTGATGTGCGAGATCCCCAACAACGTGATCCTGATAGACGAATTTTCCAAACGTTTTGATGGATTCTCGATTGGCTCGAATGACCTGACCCAGCTCACGCTCGGGGTGGATCGGGACTCCGAGATGGTCGCTCATGATTTTGACGAGCGCGACCCGGGCATGCTGGCAATGCTGAAGATGGCGGTTGAGGGCTGTCAGCGTAACGGCAAACACAGCGGTATTTGCGGGCAGGCCCCGTCGGATTTTCCGGAAATGGCTGAATATCTGGTCGGACTCGGAATTGATTCCATCAGCCTCACACCGGATACGGTGATGAAAACCATGCAAAAGCTGGCCGAGATCGAGGCTAAAAGCTAGGCTTTGGGGTGGCGGATGTGGCCAATCTCATCCGCCATCTCGAATAAAACTAAGCCGGTTTTCTCCACCATACATGATGGTGTGACGGGTGTTCTGACCATGGTTTCGGTTGTCTACAAATAAGACCCGATAAACTTGAATGTACACTTTGATTTCTGTATAGTTAGGCAGGTCAAAAACAACACAAGATAAACCGAGGGTAAGGCTGGCAGTCTAGCCTACGGACTATCTTGAAAACCTAATAAATGCACATAAATAAAGTGCTAGGGGAGGCAGAGCAGATTTCGACAACCTTAATTCTGGAGAAAAATTATGACTGACCAAAAAAACAAAATAGAAATCAAGACAGCCGAAAATGAAACAGCGCTCGATAAGTATGAATGGGCATCACTCGCCAATATCCGTGGTCGGTTTGATCACCTCGTAGACGAATTATACGAAAGCTGGCCCTTCAAAGGAGCCAGACGTGGGGATGGGCCCTCTCTCGACAGGGTTTTCGATTGGGGGTTTAATTCACCCGCGATAGACTTTGTCGACCATAAAAAGTTTCTTGAACTCAAGGCCGAGTTGCCTGGCTTGGATAAGGATGACATCAATGTCGAGGTCACCGACCATATGTTGACGATCAGCGGCGAAAAGCGCGAAGAGCGTGAGGAAGGCGAGGAAGGCGGTAACTATTATTTGGCTGAAAGGCGCTACGGCTCCTTCAAGCGCTCTGTCTCGCTACCAAAAGGTGTGGACACCGAGAAAGTAGACGCAACCTTTAAAAAAGGTGTTTTGGCGGTCACTCTGCAAAAAACCGCAGAAGCCATGAAGAGGCCTAAAAAGATCGAAGTGAAAGCCTAATTGTCCGGGTGGCGGATGTGATCAATCGCTTCCGCCACGTCATCCACAAATTCGTCCAAGTGCATCTGATGCGCAAAGCCATGCACACTCGCGTGATGCGTGGCTTCTTCATGATCGGGCGTCATCACCAAGGCCGCTGCCCCCGTGCCTAGCAGGCACACGCCAGCCGAAATGGTGAACGCCAGCGGGAAGTTCCCCATATCCCCCAAGGTGCCCCCCAGAATGGGCATAATAATCCCGCCCGCCCCGTAGGCCAGAAAGACCACCGGATAATTCTGCCCAACGCGGTTTGAACCAAAAATGTCAGCGGTCAGCGTCGGGAACAGCGCAAAGTTGCCACCAAAGTTAAACCCGATCAGCGCCGCGCCAATATAGAGCAGCCAGACATCTCCGGCCATATAGGTAAAGCCAAACAAGAACACCGCTTGCGAGGCCGTCATGATAATGACCGAGCGCTTGCGCCCGAGCTTGTCACTCAGCGTGCCCCACACAATCCGCCCGAGCCCGTTGGCGATGCTGAAAAACACCGCCATCGCGGTACCCGCAATTGCGCTGGCTTCAACAAGGGAATAGCCCGAGGCTTGCAACGCCTCCATCGGGTAAAGCTTCATCAGACCGATAGACATCAGCCCTGCCCCCGCGCTCGCGGTAAAGATAATAAAGATCAGGTAGAATTGCGGGGTGCGTAGCATCTCGATCACCGAGAAATCCTCGCCGCCGGCGCCAGCTGCAGCCGGTGGCGGCACATATCCTTCGGGCAGCCAGCCGACTGGCGGCTTTTTCATCCAGAGGCTGCCAAGCAAAATAATCGCGGCAAAGGCCACGCCGTATAGCGAAAATGTGTTGGCCAAGCCGATGTTTTCAATCAAGTGCCCCCAACCGCCCGCCAGCTTTATCCAGCCCATGGCGCCAAAGCCAAAACCGGCCACGGCCAAACCGGTGATCATGCCCTTTTTATCGGGAAACCACTGCATCCCGACGGCGATCGGCACCACATAGGCCAGCCCGATCCCTCCGCCGCCAATTAAGCCAACGCCAATGGCCACAGCCCAAAAGCTCTCGCCCCCTAGCAATCCGGCCAGCAAATACCCGGCGCCCAGCGTCAACCCGCCTGCCATCGCCATTTTTTGCGGCCCATACTTCGCCATTGCCCGCCCGGCAAAAACCATAACGATGGCAAAACTTGCCAAGCCCAGCGAAAATACCATTTGTGTATCGAGCTTGGACCACCCCACCGCTTTCAGCGCGGGTGTAAACACAGACCACGCATAGATAGCGCCCAGATTAAGCTGAATGAGGATTGCGCCCAGAATAACAAAGCTCCGGTTGATTGGCTTGGAGGTAGACATTCCGCTATCTTTCTTTGAAAATCCCGGTTCAATAGGTGCAGGTTAACCTTGCACGAATGTTGCGAACTAAAAAACAGATAATTTCAGTTTTTCGAGGCGGCCTCCGGGCAGCCTTCTTCAAGAATCAGGAATATGGCGCTTTCAACGCCTTTGTAGACAGCCGCGCTGTGACGGCCCGCGCCATAGCTAAACTGCGCAGACAGGTTTAAACGGCCTGACCTCCGGTATCAAAATAGTGCAGTTTTGACTCCGTGAAAGATAGCCCGATTGTCTCGCCCGGTTTGAAGCTGGCGTCCCCACTGGTGCGCACTGTGATCTGGCCGAGGCTTGCGCAGTCAATTACCAGAAAAGTGTCTGCGCCGAGGTATTCAACAATTTCGATGGTCCCGTCGATATGCCCCGCACCGGCGGCCACTGGCGTGATCGCTTCAGGGCGGATACCGACATGGCTGGGTGAGGCATTTACCTCGGCAGGCAGGGCTTTTCCACCTTCGATGCTAATCTCCCCGCCTTTGTCCTGAACCGGCAGGATATTCATTTTCGGGCTACCGATAAACTGGGCCACAAACAAGTTGGCGGGCGCGTCATACAGCTCTTTTGGGGTGCCGACCTGTTCGATCCTGCCTGCTTGCAGCACCACAATCCGGTCTGCCAGCGTCATCGCTTCAACCTGATCGTGGGTCACATAGATCATGGTCGAATTCAGGGTCTGGCTGAGCTTGGCGATCTCGTAACGCATTTCAACGCGCAAGGCCGCGTCTAGGTTTGACAAGGGTTCGTCAAACAAAAAAGCGGTCGGGTCCCGCACAATCGCGCGGCCAATGGCAACGCGCTGGCGTTGGCCGCCTGAAAGGTCCTTCGGGCGGCGATCAAGGTATTCTTCCAGCCGCAATGCATGCGCGGCATCGTTGACCATACGCTCGATCTCATCTTTTGGCCGCCCTGCGGTTTTTAGGCCAAAGCCCATGTTATCGCGCACATTCATGTGCGGATACAGCGCATAGGATTGGAACACCATAGCCAGCCCGCGCTTGGCTGGTGGCTCGGCTGTAATATCTGCTCCGTCCAAAAACACCTTCCCGCGGCTGGTTTCCTCCAGCCCGGCAATCATCCGCAGCAGCGTTGACTTTCCGCACCCCGACGGGCCGACAAATATGATAAATTCACCTTCTTCGATGGCAAGATCAATACCCTTGATAACCTGCACATCGCCGAACCATTTCTCTACTTCTTTGAGCTCGATGGCACCCATAATTATAACCTCCCTTTGGCCGAGGGCGAAGCCCATGCCAACCAGATAGCCGCGGTCCAGGTAAAGTGGTCTCCGCCCGCAGAGCGCCCGTCAATCGGGTCAAAATATTCAAAGAATCCGTCTTCAACGATCAGGCGGCGCGTATCTTGCCTTACCCGTTCCGCCAGCTCTGTATGGCCGGTTTCTTCCAGCCCGAGCCCAATGAGCGTGTTGACCACCCCCCAAACCGGACCGCGCCAATAGCGCAACGGGTTAAAATGAGGGTGCTCCGGGTCACAACTGGGCACACCGTATTCAACTTTGCCCAATACCCGTTCCAACTGGGCAACCATACGCTCGTCATTTACACCGGCGTACCAGCACAAAAACGAAGCGGATGAGAGCGTGTTTGTCAGCTTCCCTGTCCGAACATCACGGGAATCGTAATGCCCGTGTTCTTCGTTCCACAACCCTTTTACACCGGATTCGAGCGTTTTGATCCAGCCGCGAATTTCGTCGGTTTCGTGGTCCAACTCCTCCGCTATGGCTTTCAGATCACGACATGCGCGCAGGAAAATGCAGGTCGTGCCAATATCTGCCACCCGGAACGGGCCATGCTTGCGGATGGTTGCTTCGTCCCAACCGCAATCACGGCCAAACTGCACAATCGCCAGATAACGGTCATAATCCTCTTTTTTCGGGCGCATCTCGGGGTTAACATGCTTGGTATCAACGCGCACGTACGGTTCCACTTCGGACGTGTCCACGTTTTGCATCGCCTCATCCCAGTCGGGCGCATTATCGCGGCCGGATTCCCACGGGTGCGTGACCACAACGGCTCCATCTTCCAAACGGTTTTTGATAAACCAGCGGTGCCAGGCGACTAGGCGCGAATACATAAGTTCAAGGCGCACTCGGCCGTAATATTTATCTGCTTCGTAAATCGCACGAATAAAGGTTGTCGCGACAGGTGGCTGCGTAATCCCTGAAGTGTATGGCGTTTTGGGAACGCCCCAGACATCCGGCCCCGGGAAATAGCCAAACGCTTTCCGGTGGAAGATGATATGGGGCACCATTCCGTTATCCCACTGGCCCACAAAAAGGGTTTCCATTTCGAACCATGCGCGGTGCACATCATAGGTCGAGAACCCCCATGCCGCGAAGCCGCTATCCCAATTCCACTGATAGGGATAGAGCCCCGAGGTCGGCACGGTATACCCCCCTCGGTCATTGCTTCGCAGTATTTCCCGCGCTTGTTCATCAAGCTTTTCAGTTGTCATAAAGTGTTACCCTTTTACCGAGCCTGCGGTCAGGCCTTTTGTCATGAATTTTTCTAGTCCGAGGAAAATCACCATAATCGGAACCGTTGCGATAACGGATCCGGCCATCAAGTGTTGCCTCGGGATTTCGGAGGAGTTGAGCATTGAAACGCCGCGTGTGAGCGTAAAGATTTTGGGATCGTCCAGCAGCATGAAGGCAAGCAGGAACTCGTTCCACGCGATCATAAACACGTAAAGCGAAACAGAGGCCAGTGCCGGAAGGCTGAGCGGCAGTGTGATTTGCCATATAACCTTTAGCCGCGAGAGCCCGTCCATCAACCCGGCTTCTTCGATCTCGGCGGGCAGATCGCGAAAGTAGCCTTGCAACATATAGAGCGATACAGGGATCGTTGTGACCGGATAGACCAGAAGAATCCCGAGCAAGGAATTCCGCAGCTCGACCATCGAAAACACGATGTAGATCGGTAGCGCCAACACGATCATCGGCACCATGTAGATCAGCAAGATCGAGCGCGACATCACCGCCTGCCCCCGAAACCTTAGCCGCGCCACCGCATACGCCCCCGGGACGCTAAACAGCAAGGTCAGGAAAACCGTCATCACCGAAACAAAAGCCGAGACCATCAGATAGCGACCAAAGTTGAAATCGCGGAACAGCTCGATATAGGAGCGAAACAAATCCCACCCTTTGCTCAGGTCCAGTGAATAATCCAGCGGATTGGCCAGCAAGGATTGTTGGCTTTTCAAGCTGGTCATCACCATAATAAAAAACGGGATCGCCACAATCGCGGTGAAGAAAACATAGCCAAAGCCAACCAAAACTCCGATGATCGCCGCCTCGAACTCGTGTCGGGTCAGCTTGCCTGCCGGAACATCCCGCAAGATTTTTCCGACCGGGAACCCGATCGCCGTCGCAAAGATTAATAAGGCAATGCCCTGCGCAGCCGAGCTTTCCGATAACGGCGCGCCAAAGGGTTCCCCCACGCGCAGCCCAACCAAAAGAATCGCAAAAACCAGTGAAGCGCCGACATCGCGCCATAGCTCGGGCAGCTTGCCTGCCGTTGCGATCACGAAACAGCTGGCGGCTATTCCGGCGAGTGCCGAGGCAAGCAAACCCGGGGTTACCGCTGCGCCGGTTAAAAAAGCGAGTCCGATGGACATAACCACCGAGACCGTCACGCCCCAGATGAGACCGACAATTGCGGCCGTAACGTATCCAAACCGAAGGAACCTCATAACCCCTCCTCACGAGACATAAACTTGAAGAAAAACATTGAAAACAGAATGAGGCAGAGGAAGATCACCACCGCCACGGCCGCCCCGGCTCCGATATTCGAGACCGCAAAAGCTTCCTCGTAAACGCTGACCGTTAATGTACGGGTGCCCGCATTTCCGCCGGTTAACAGGAAGATGTCGTCAAATTTGTTGAACGTCCAGATAAAGCGGAGCAGGAATAATACACTGAGAATGCCCAAAAGCTGCGGCATGGACAGGTACCAGAATTGCTGGAAAGGCGAGGCCCCGTCCATATCGGCAGCCTCATACATATCAGAGCTGATGCTCTGCATCCGCGCCAGAATAAACAGGAAGGACAGCGGAAAGTAACGCCAGATCTCGAACACCGTCACCATGATGAGCGCCTGCGGTCTGGCCCCGAAAAAGTTGATTGGCCCCGAGGTCGTGCCCATCTGCAACAAGAGCGCATTGGCCGAGCCGGAGAACGGGTCAAACAGGGTCACCCATGTAAAGGCAACCGCGATCACCGGCGCTACATAGGGAAACAGAAAGAGCCCGCGCAATACCCCTTGCCCGTAAAAGCTCTTGTTCAGAAGCAGGGCTGCAAACAGCCCGACAACGAGCGCCCCGATGGTGCCGAAAACCGAATAGAACAGCGTAACACCGATCACGTTCCA
>DFBP01000299.1:10168-13471 GCA_002366685.1 Rhodobacterales bacterium UBA3077
GCCTTGCTGCTCATATTTGGTTCGGAGTCGCGGACCTTGGTTTCATTGTCGATAAAAACCTGATCAATGCGAACAGGCATCCGCATTTTTTCATTATATCCCGCTTCCCAGTCGCCCAGATCACAAAACAACCGGCTGCCATCCAGTGTGCAGCGTTCATCAAGTTCCAGAATCGTGAGGCCTTCGGGCATGACATCTGTCATCGTTACATCTGTAACCGGTTCGGCGCGGGATGAATTGGTTAGGCGGTATTCAAGCTGGGCTTCGCCCGGGGTTTCATCATCTCCCCTGATCCGTTCATAAACGCTGGCTTCGGGCAAGCGCAAATCCGCCAGTTTAATGGGCTTGAAGCTGATCCAGAATATGGCCAGCAAAGGTAGTATCACCACCAATGATACGATCGTGAGCGTCGGGGCAAGCAATGACCATGCTAGCTTCGCCTCGCGCTTCTGTAGCGGTCCACTGCCTTTGGGCGGGAGCGAATGTTCCATATCTCTACCGGTTGTGACCAAGGTTAATGCCGGAGCGAGAGCGCCCCGCTCCGGCGTTTTGAATTACTCGACTTTGGCGAGTTCTTCATTCATCAGCGCCACGGTGGCAGCCGCATCGCGGGCACCGTCCATGTATTCACGAACCAAGCGGTTGATGATCTGGCTGTTGATGATTTTCGACGCCAGCGAAAGCTGACCTTCGGCGACACCCCAGCGCTGGGCTGTGCCCAGACCAGCCACGATCTCGTCAATCATTTCCTGCGCGTAAAGCTCGGAAAGGGGTGCCTTACGGTCAACCCCAACCGGCAGTTCGGCCCAAGCTTGCTGGAAGCGGTTCGGGTTGTCTGCATCGCCGCGGCGCACAGGGAACTTGCCTTCAGGCGCGATTGAAAGCGTGGCGGTATAGCCCTCATCCATTGAATAGGACACAAACTGCTGTGCGGCTTCGATGTCAGCATCCGAGGTGATGCCGAAGTAACGCACGTCACCCCATGCAGCTCCACCCGGGTTGGATGGACCGGAGAAGTTGGTCACAATACCGGTTGCGGCAGCAAGGTCACGGGTGGTCGGGTCATCGTTGATTGTGGGTGGAGCGGAATCCCGCAGGCCAGCCAGCTCGTCAAGAATGAACGGAGACCAGATGATCATGGCCGCTTTGCCCGCGAAGTAAAGCTCGCGGGATTGCTTCCAATAAAGCTCTCCCGGAGGTGAGGCTTCGGAAATGGCTTTGTAGAATTCCAGAACCTCGGTTGTGGCCGCTTCATCCAGTGGCGCAAAACCGTTTTCATCTACAGGAGACACGCCGTTGGCAAGGAAGACATGCTCAAGCACCTGAGACATGAAGTTTTCGTCAACCTTGGTTGCCGAAACAAAGCCGAACATTTCAGGTGGGTTGTGCAGCGCTTCGAGCGCGGCAACCACATCGGCATAGCTGTCGGGGGCTTCTAGCCCGGCCGCATCAAACAGGTCTTTGCGGTAAACAACCATCTGGGTCCAGCCATCAACCGGAACCGAAGCATAACCGCCATCTACGGCTGCCATATTCAGCGCTCCCGCAGAGAAAGTACCAGCCCCGAGGCTTTCAACGACTTCGCTGGCGGCGTCCGAATCCAGAATACCGGCTTCAGCCCAAGGAAGTGCATATTGCAGCGGATGATAGATCACGTCCGGCAGGTCGCCAGCCGCAAAAGCAGCGGTTGCGCGTGTGCCAAGGTCACTCTCTGTTACGGGAATAACGTCAACTGTTATCCCGGTCTGTGCTTCAAAAGCTGCTGCCATATCTTGCTGTTTGGCAAGGCGCTCTGGCTGCT
Source organism: Rhodobacterales bacterium UBA3077 (assembly GCA_002366685.1). Lineage (GTDB taxonomy): Bacteria > Pseudomonadota > Alphaproteobacteria > Rhodobacterales > Rhodobacteraceae > UBA3077. Next base: position 11,970 of record DFBP01000299.1, read on the forward strand.
CTTCCGTTGTCCAGAAACTGATGGTTTCAGCACCAACACCCATCGCTGAAAGCGCCAGTGTTAGCGATGTGCCCAGCAATAGCTGGCCCACACGCCGTGGTTTGTGAAAAGTCATTTTATCCTCCCATGACTTAGTTCTGTGTGTTCCGCAACGATAGCGGAGATTTCTTCCGGTGATTTTGTCAAAGGCCCGTCAGACTGCCGTTCAAGCAATCTAGCCTCCTCCAATTCGCGGAAATATTCGGCATCCGAACCTTGGATAACCTGAATGAAAATATCTGCTAACCGCGCGCCGGCCACGCGCGAATCAACAGAAAATGTGGTGAGTGGCGGATGGGCATACCCCCCTTCGGGAATGCCGTCATAGCCGATCACCGAAATATCACGCCCAACAAAAAGCCCGAAGGACTCCGCCGCGCGATAAACCCCGAGGGCGGCCCTATCCAGCGCGCAAACAATAGCAGTGGGCGGGTTGCTTTGGCTCAATAACGCCATCCCGGCACGAAACCCGCTGTCAATCGACATCGCATCTTCGACAATGAGCGCGGGATCAACCCGAAGATCATTGGCCTCCATACCTTCCAAATACCCGCTGCGGCGAAGCTTTTCGAAATTGCTGTCAAGCGCGCCCCCAACAAAGCCGATGCGGCGGTGGCCAAAGCCTGCCAGTCTGGAAACCGCATTTTTCATCGCGCGTTCACCTGCGATGTCATACCAGGCACAGCCGGAGATATTTTCAACCCGCCCGTAAAGCACAAACGGGACCTCTTTTTCTTTTAGTAACTCAACCCGCTTGTCGTGAATTTTGGTACGCGGCAGAATAAACCCGTCAACTTTTTTTTCGGCAATCAGGCGCGCGTGTACGTCCAAGGCATGTTCGTCCGATCGTGCGGTCGCCACAGCAAGCGTCCACTCATCTTCCCCCAGCCGGCGCGATATTCCGTCGAGGAAGTCCGACAAGAAGGGCTTGTGAACATTTTCACCAGCTACATTCAAAACCAACCCGACCGACTTTACCAAACCCGTTTTCAGCGCGCGCGCATGTGAAGAAGGCGTATAGCCAAGATCTGCCGCGCCTTTTGCCACCCTTTCTTGGGTCGACTTCGCGATATCCGGATAATTTGACAACGCCCGCGACACAGTCCCCTTCGACAAACCCAAATGGTCTGCAAGGTCCTGAATCGTGATCTTCCCACGACTTATTTGACGGGAATCACCATCGTGACGTCCACCTGATTCGATCATTCTTCCTCCCATTCACGCCATCACCATAACTCCGAAACCGGTTTCGTCAAGTTCTTTCGAAACCGGTTTCGGAGCTTATGCCATTCTTCGCTGGAACTCATTCAGATAATTATCGCGCAGAACCGAATGGCATAATATCGACGCGCCGAATGATCGTTGGCGGAAGAATATGGAGCCAATACAGCGTGGGGTTATCTTGACCCTGAAGATCAGTTTAAACCCGGAAAAGTAACCCTCATCTCTGAATCCTTGTTTCG
>DFBP01000090.1 GCA_002366685.1 Rhodobacterales bacterium UBA3077
AATTCCGTTTGGCTACCGGATGAAATTGGATGGAATCGTAGCGCACAACAAAAGGTGGACTGTTAGGTGTACTAATATATTAGTAACGGCGATTTACCGCTTAAAACATGTGTTTACCGAGAGTTAATGGTGCCCCCACACGGACTCGAACCGCGGACCTACTGATTACAAATCAGTTGCTCTACCAGCTGAGCTATAGGGGCTTGGGCGATGTATTAGCGGGGACAAAAAACGCATGCAAGTCAAAACTCGGTGTTTTTGTGCAATCTTTTAGCCACAGCCATTATATTGTTAGTGCTTTGAACGCTTCGGGGCTATCTCGGAAACTTGAGTTGATTTTATGATGGGTATCGACGTAGCCTCGTCAGTCAGACCCCCAAAATCTAAATATCAGGAGTTGCCATCATGTCCGAACAATATACGCCCGCCAAAGTCTGGCAGTGGGAAGCCAAAAACGGCGGCGAGTTTGCCAATATCAACCGGCCTATTGCTGGCGCAACCCATGAAAAAGAATTGCCAGTAGGGCGTCATCCCCTTCAGCTCTATTCGCTCGGCACACCAAATGGTGCCAAGGTTACGATTATGCTGGAAGAGCTTCTCGCGCTTGGTATTGACGATGCGGAATATGACGCCCATCTGATAAACATCGGAAAGGGAGACCAGTTCGGCAGTGGATTCGTTGACATAAATCCGAATTCAAAAATCCCGGCCTTGATGGATACAACAACCGACACTCCTGTTTTCGAATCCGGTTCAATTTTGCTGTATCTCGCTGAAAAGTTTGGTGCCCTTGTTCCCGAAGGTCAGCGCACCCAATGTCTCAACTGGTTGTTTTGGCAAATGGGAAGCGCCCCCTATTTGGGTGGCGGCTTCGGGCATTTTTACAAATATGCCCCGATGAAAATCGAGTATTGCATAGACCGATTCACGATGGAGGTGAAACGCCAACTGGATGTGCTGGACCGCCATCTGGCGGACAATCGCTACATGTGTGGCGATGAATATTCGATTGCTGATATCGCGATCTGGCCGTGGTATGGCGCGCTGGTGCTCAACATTGTTTATGAAGCCGCCGAGTTTCTGGACGCGGGCTCATATACCCATCTCAACCGATGGGCCAACGAGATCAACGAGCGCCCGGCTGTGCAGCGCGGGAAAATGGTCAACCGTGTTTGGGGGCCGCTCAACGAACAACTTCATGAGCGCCACGATGCCAGCGATTTTGAAACAAAGACCCAAGATAAGGTGGAAGCCGCCGAAAGCTGATCCCCGTCTTGCACCTTGGGCTTATCCCCGCTAAATGTTTGGCAACGCAAATCAGCTTGGATGACTCATGTCTATTGATACCGAAACCGCCCGCAAGGTCGCGCATTTGGCCCGTATTGAAGTCGAGCCGGAGGCCTTGCCCCCGCTCGCCGATGCGCTTTCGCATATTTTGGCTTTCATGGAGCAGTTGAACGAAGTGGATATCGAGGGCGTGGAGCCTATGAGTTCGGTCACGCCTATGGCGCTCAAACAGCGCAAAGACGAAGTAACGGACGGCAACTATCAGGAAAAAATCCTTGCCAATGCGCCTGACTCGCGCGAAGGCTTTTTCGCTGTGCCAAAAGTGGTGGAGTAGAGCATGACCGATCTTTCCAAACTCACAATTGCCTCTGCCCGTGATGCGATGCGCGCTGGTGACATCACGGCTGTTGAACTCACCGACCAGTATTTGGGTGCTATCGAAGATTCCAGCGCGCTGAACGCATATTCGACCAACACGCCAGAGATCGCCCGCACGCAAGCCGCGGCTGCCGATGCGCGTATTACTGCTGGAGATGCGCCCGATATGTGCGGCATTCCGCTCGGGATCAAAGACCTGTTTTGCACCAAAGGCGTGCAGACCCAAGCCGCGAGCCACATTCTAGATGGCTTCAAGCCCGAATACGAGAGCACCATCACCAGCCAGCTTTTTGATGCCGGCGCGGTGATGCTCGGCAAGCTCAACATGGATGAATTCGCCATGGGCAGCTCAAACGAAACTTCGTTTTACGGACCCGTAGTCTCCCCTTGGCGGCGGGGCAACGATACGGCCGAGCTAACACCGGGTGGCTCTTCTGGTGGCTCTGCTGCGGCAGTTTCCGCCGACCTTTGCCTCGGCGCAACCGGGACTGATACCGGCGGCTCTATCCGCCAGCCCGCTGCCTTTACCGGCATTGTCGGGGTCAAGCCCACCTATGGCCGCTGCTCGCGCTGGGGTGTTGTCGCGTTTGCCTCTTCACTCGACCAAGCCGGGCCGATGGTGAAAACCGTGCGCGATTCCGCTATTATGCTGGAAGCCATGGCAGGGCATGACCCGAAAGACAGCACCTCGGCAGACATCAAAGTGCCAAACTTTGAAGCCGCGCTCACAGGTGACATCCGAGGTAAAAAAATCGGAATTCCGAAGGAATACCGCATTGATGGTATGCCTGAAGAAATTGAGGCACTTTGGCACGAAGGAGCCGAGAAGCTGAAAGCCGCTGGCGCTGAAATTGTCGATATCACACTCCCGCACACCAAATACGCGCTGCCCGCTTATTACGTGATCGCCCCTGCCGAGGCCTCTTCAAACCTCAGCCGCTATGACGGCGTTAAATACGGCCACCGTGCCAACATTAAGGCTGGTGAAGGCATCACCGAGATGTATGAACGCACCCGCGCCGAGGGGTTTGGAGACGAAGTCCAACGCCGCGTGATGATCGGAGCCTATGTGCTTTCGGCGGGATTTTATGACGCTTATTACATCCGCGCCCAAAAAGTCCGCACCCTGATCAAGCAGGATTTCGAGAAGGTTTTTGCCGACGGGATTGATCAGATTCTGACACCCGCCACGCCTTCTGCTGCATTTGGCCTTGGCGAGATGGCGGATGCAGACCCGATCAAAATGTACCTCAATGATGTATTTACCGTAACGGTAAACCTCGCCGGATTGCCCGGCGTCTCGGTACCAGCCGGGCTTGACAGCGGCGGACTCCCGCTTGGTTTGCAGCTAATCGGCCAGCCATGGGGGGAAGCGGATATGCTTAACACAGCATATGCGCTAGAACAGGCCAGCGGATTTGATGCAAAACCGGCACGTTGGTGGTAAGGAGAATAGGATGGGACCTTTCAAAACCGGCTTTCTAGCCCTTAGCGCACTTGCCGTGACAGCCTGTCAGGAAGAGGCCGGTTATCAAGCCGACTTTCCGCCAGTCGGTGGCCAAGCCCCAATTGTATTGCCTGAAGCCGGGCCTCCGGTTGGGTTGATCCCCACGGAAGAAGAAGTCTCCAATGAGGCGCTCACCGAAAGCCTTTCAGCGGCGGTCAACGAAGCGCTGGAAGTAACGCCACAGGGTACGGTAACTCCCGTAGAAGCTCCGGCAACTGGCTCTGGAATCGCTTCTGATAGCGGCGTTCTCAATCTTGCGCTTCAAACTCAGGAAGAACAGCGGCAGCTTCGCGATGCCGACGCTGCCGCACTGGCCGAAGCCGCTGCCAACCGCGTGGTGATTCAACCCGGTGAAATGCCGGCGGTGATCGCGAATGTAAATATCATTACCTACGCGCGTGAAACCACAAATTCGGTTGGCGAGCGCCAATTCCGCCGCCCGATGATCCGCCGCCTGAACAGCGCTTCCCAATGCGCCAAGTTTGACAGTGCCGACAACGCCCAGCGGAATTTCCTTGCAAATGGCGGCCCGCAGGATGATCCGCTCAACCTTGACCCGGATGGCGACGGATTCGCCTGCCGCTGGTCCCCCGAGGCTTATCGGGCGTTGGTGCTGAATTAATTCGCTTTGCTTGGAAGCTCTATTCGGTTCAGCCTCGTTACCTTTTTGGCGTTACGGTATGAGGCCTGTTTTTCGTGCGCCATCCAGTAATGATGTTGCTATTACATGTCCATGAATATCGACATCCAAACCAGAGGGCTTCAAGTCTGGGACCTGAACCGTAACTGCCCCCGAGCGGATCGCGGCCAGTGCGCCCAGATCGCTGTCCTCAAACGCCACGCAATCTGATGCAGAAACTTCAATAGTTTTCGCGGCCATATGATAAATATCCGGTTTTGGTTTTCCGGACACCACCTTATCTCCTCCGATAACACATCCAAAATATCGAAGCAGGTTTGCGTTTTTCAGGTGCCTCAAAGCTGATTCCGTTCGTGTCGAGGTTGCCACCGCACAGGGGATACGTTGCCTTTGTAAAGCATCCAATAATTCGACAACTCCGGATTTCAGCGAAATCCCATCATCAAAGGCTTTAGCAATCAAGCCATCCCAACTTTCATTAAACTCCTGAAAGGTGACGCGCCCTGCCAGAGCGCGCTCAACAGTGTTTTTCACGCCATCCGCTCTCTGGCCGATGCACTCAAATGCCACTTCTTGCATTTCCGGCAAACCAAAGCCATCAACCACCTCGTTGAAAGCCCGAACGCACATGCGTTCGGTATCCAGCAGAAGCCCGTCCATATCGAACAGGGCACCTTTGAAACTGTGCCCTAAGATTTTGCCAAATTCCGCAGCACATAGTGCAGCACACCGCCGTTTTCGACATATTCGATCTCAACTTCGGTATCAATCCGGCACTTCAGAGTGATTTCCTTCACTGAGCCATCTGCATATTCGATGGTGCAGGGCACTTCGGAAAGTGGCTTTATATCACCCTCAAGACCGGCGATCGAAATGGTTTCGTCGCCTTTTAGTCCCAGCGATTTCCGGTTGTCACCCCCGGTAAACTCAAACGGGATAACCCCCATGCCGACCAGATTGGAGCGGTGGATGCGCTCAAAATCTTCTGCGATTACGGCGCTCACGCCCAGCAGGCTGGTGCCTTTGGCCGCCCAGTCGCGGCTGGAACCGGCTCCGTAGAGCGAGCCACCGATCACCACTAGCGGCGTACCTTCGGCTTTGTAGGCCATCGCGGCTTCATAGATCGAGGTTTCCGCCCCGTCCGGTCCATTGGTATAGCCGCCCTCAACGCCATCCAGCATTTCGTTTTTAATCCGGATATTGGCGAATGTGCCCCGCATCATCACCTGATGGTTACCACGCCGCGAGCCGTAAGAGTTGAAGTCACGCTGGCTGACCTGGCGATCCACCAGATATTTGCCCGCCGGGCTATCCACGGCAAATGAACCGGCTGGCGAAATGTGATCGGTCGTGACCATATCCCCCAGCAGCGCCAGAATTTTGGCGCCTTTCACGTCCGAAATCTCGCCGGGTTCAGGGCTCATATCCTGAAAATATGGCGGGTTTTGCACATAGGTGCTGGAGGCTGGCCAGTCATAGGTCAGGCTGTCGGTGGTCTCAACCGCCTGCCACTTTTCATCACCGGCGAATACATCGGCATATTTCTCGATAAACGCTTCGCGGGTTACGGTTTTTTCAACCAGTTCGGCCACTTCTTTTGAGGTTGGCCAGATGTCTTTGAGGTAAACGTCATTGCCATCACGGTCTTGCCCCAGCGGCTCGGAGGTGAGGTCAATATTCATGTCCCCGGCCAGCGCGTAGGCCACCACCAATGGCGGTGATGCCAGATAGTTTGCGCGTACATCAGGGCTGATCCGGCCCTCAAAATTGCGGTTGCCCGAAAGCACCGAAGTCGCCACAAGGTCTCCCTCGGCAATCGCTTCGGAAAGCTCTTTCTGGATAGGGCCGGAATTGCCGATACAGGTGGTGCAGCCATAGCCAACCAAATTAAAACCAACCTTATCAAGATCTTCCTGCAAACCCGCGGCTTCCAGATAGGCCGAAACCACCTGCGAGCCCGGCGCGAGTGAGGTTTTCACCCAAGGCTTCCGGTTCATGCCCAACGCCGCGGCTTTGCGGGCCACGAGGCCCGCGCCGATCATCACATAGGGGTTTGAGGTGTTGGTGCAGGAGGTGATCGAAGCGATCACAACCTTGCCGCTCGACATCGTGTAATCTTCGCCAGCCACAGGCACCTGTTTGTCCAACGGGCGCTTGAAGGTGTTTTCCATTTGCCATTTAAATGCCTCAACCGAGCCATCCAGGGCAATATAATCTTGTGGCCGTTTCGGGCCAGAAATGGCGGGCACAATGGTACCCATATCTAGGCTCAACGTGTCGGTATAGATCGGTGCATAATCGGCATCCCGCCAGAAACCATTGGCCTTGGCATAAGCCTCAACCAATGCAATCCGGTCCTCATCGCGGCCCGAGGTGCGCAGGTAGCGCAGGGTCTCGCCGTCAATCGGGAAGAAGCCGCAGGTCGCGCCATATTCAGGAGCCATATTGGCGATAGTGGCTCGGTCGGCCAGCGGCAGGTGGTCCAACCCCTCGCCATAGAATTCAACAAATTTGCCAACCACGCCTTTTTCACGCAGCAGTTCCACTACTTTGAGCACAAGGTCGGTACCGGTGGTGCCTTCCATCATTTCGCCTGTTAGCTCCATCCCGACAACCTCGGGAATCAGCATCGAAACAGGTTGGCCGAGCATGGCCGCTTCAGCCTCAATCCCGCCAACACCCCAGCCGAGAACGGCGAGGCCGTTGACCATGGTCGTGTGGCTATCGGTCCCCACGAGCGTATCAGGGTAGGCCACTTCATTGCCGTTCTGGTCTTTATCCGTCCAAACGGTTTGCGCCAGATATTCAAGGTTTACCTGATGGCAAATACCGGTGCCCGGAGGCACAACTTTAAAATTGTCAAAGGCCGACTGACCCCACTTCAAGAAAGTATAGCGCTCAAGGTTGCGCTCGTATTCACGCTCCACGTTCATCTGAAAGGCGCGCGGGTTGCCGAACTCGTCGATCATCACCGAGTGGTCAATCACAAGGTCAACGGGGTTGAGCGGGTTAATCTTCTCGGCGTCACCTCCCAGGGCGACAATGCCGTCGCGCATGGCGGCAAGGTCAACAACGGCGGGCACGCCGGTGAAATCCTGCATTAGCACACGGGCGGGCCGATAGGCGATTTCGCGCGGGTTTTTACCACCGTTGGCGCCCCATTCCGCAAAGGCCTTGATGTCATCGACCGATACGGTTTTGCCATCCTCGAAGCGGAGCATATTTTCAAGCACGACCTTGAGCGCGGCGGGCAGTTTGGCAAAGTTACCAAGCCCGGCCTCTTGAGCGGCAGGGATCGAGTAATAGGAAACACTCTGCGCCCCGACTTTAAGTTCGCGGCGGGTGTTGGCTGTGTCGGTTCCGACTTGGATGGTCATTGGCTTGCCTCCGGTAAGATTTTTATCATCGTTGACCGCGCTATGCACTGAATTTGAAAGAATTTCAATGGGGCGCAACGTCTTTGTGTGCAATAGTATACAATTGCACTTCTGTCAATCGATTCTAGCACCACTATTGGCGAGCCCGCACAGGTTTCAGAACGCCGAAGGCGGATAAGCCCCCTTCCCTAGCGCCCTTAAATCAGCTAGAGGACGCTCATGTCTCTTGGCGTATCCAACCTTTCCTGCCAGCGTGGCGGGCGCACAATCTTCAACGAGCTCTCCCTGCAAATCGAGCCCGGTGAAGCCGTTGTGCTGCGCGGCCCCAACGGTGCCGGAAAATCCACCCTGTTGCGGGTGATCGCCGGTTTGATCCCGGCGCAAAGTGGCGAGATCAATCTGAATGGCGTTTCGTTCAACAACCGAGACGATTTTCAAGAGCAAGTCACCTATTCAGGCCATCTGGATGCAATCAAACCGCAGCTCACGGTCGTGGAGAACCTCCGGTTCTGGGCGGATCTTTTTGGTGCTGACAACCTCGACCAAACCATGGCTGAATTTCTTCTTGATGAAATCGCCGACAGACCAGCCCACACTTGTTCCGCAGGTCAAAAACGCCGCCTCGGGTTGGCGCGCATAGCGGTCACCAGCCGGCCGCTTTGGCTGTTGGATGAGCCAACCGTTTCGCTTGATACCGAAACCACCGCGCGTTTTGCCCGCATTATTGATGCCCATTGTGCGGCCGGCGGTATGGCCTTGATTGCCACCCATATTGACCTCGGGTTGCATACCAGCCGCACCTTCGAGATGGAAACCTACATACCGGGTGCAAGCGTACAAGAACATGACCCGTTTTTGAAAGGGGATTGGTGATGCGCAGCTTGCTGATCCGTGAATTGCGCCTTGCTTTGCGCTCCGGCGGCGGCGCGGGGCTTGGGCTTGCGTTCTTTCTGATTGTGGTGATGCTCGTGCCTTTTGGTGTCGGCCCGAACCAGCAAACACTGGCGCTTATCGCCCCCGGTATCCTCTGGATCGGGGCCCTGCTCGCCAGTCTGCTTTCGCTTGATCGCCTGTTTCAGAGTGATTCAGAAGATGGCACGCTTGATATTCTGTCCCTGTCACCCATGCCGCTGGAACAGTTGGTGGCTATCAAGGCTCTGGCCCATTGGATTACAACAGGCCTACCGCTGGTTGTCATCGCGCCCGTTTTGGGGATGACCCTGAACCTGCCCGAGGCCGCCTATCTATGGCTGATTGCCAGCCTCGCAGCAGGCACACCGGCCCTTTCATTCATAGGGGCCGCGGGAGCCGCACTCACAGTTGGGGTGAAACGCGGCGGGCTGCTCCTCTCGCTTCTCGTGCTGCCGCTCTATATTCCAACGCTCATTTTCGGTGCCAAAGCCACAAGCCTTGCGGCAGATGGGCTCGACCCGATGCCTGCCTTTATGTTGATGGCTGGTCTAAGCTTGTTCACCATCGCGCTCACACCATTTGCCGCCGCCAAAGCTCTACGGACTCATCTAAACTAGCGCAAATTATGAGCCGCACCTTACCCTGAATTCTGGGCCCGCGTCAGGCAGTGATTCCGACGTTTTGCCCGAGATTCAATCCCGGAAACACCGTAGTTCCGATCGCGCTGGCATCCATGCCAAAGAGGTCGTGCAAGGCCCAGCCAAGGTAACGGCGCACATCGTCTGTTGGCTCCAGATCGCGATTTTGGTAGAGGTCGAACTCGCCAAGCCCCGGCCATTGCCCAAATACACGACCACCATTGATCGCGCCGCCAGCCATCACCATCGCGCCGCCCGTGCCGTGGTCGGTCCCACCTGTACCATTTTCAGCCACAGTGCGGCCAAACTCGGTAACTGCCAGCACCGTTGTGCGCTGCCAATTGCTGCCAAGCCCTGATCTAAGCGCCAATATCGCTTCACTCAATTGCGTGAGCGCCCGCGCCAGATTGCGTTTTTGGCCGTTATGGGTATCCCATCCACCAATTGAAAAACTGGCAATGCGGGTTTCTTCATTCAAGCGCGCCGCCGCAAAGGCCGCTAGTGTTTTGGCCTCGCCCACCCG